>DVJR01000132.1 GCA_018716575.1 Candidatus Scatomonas merdavium
CACAGACAGGAGGACAGGAAAATGGGATGGTCAGAGAATGTAAACGGCCTTCAGCACATTGGTATTCCCACTGAGAATATAAAGGCGGCTGTGGAATTTTATCAGAAGCTTGGTTTTCAGACTGCGCTTCAGACGGAAAATGAAGGCATTCAGGTGTATTTCATGCGGTTTGGCAATCTCACGCTGGAGATCTATGAGACTGATCGGCAGGCCGGCTGCGACGGGGCGATAAACCACATCGCCATCGATGTAAAGGATATCGAAAAGGCGTTCGCGGATGCGGTGAAGGACGGAATGAAAATCCTGGAGGAGATCACGTATCTGCCGTACTGGGCGCACGGGATTAAATACTTCATCGTGGAAGGCCCGAGCCGCGAGCGGGTGGAATTTGCACAGTATCTATGAGAAAAAGCCTCTGGCTGAAGGAGATTTGTTCCCGTTGCCAGAGGTTTTTCGTTTCAGAACTGATAATCGTCCTTCTCAAAAGGTATTTCGAAGGTATTCATAGCTTCCTGCAGATCCTTTGCACTGCGTGGGCCGTACAGCGGCAGGCATGTGAAACCCTGGCAGGTGAAGAAGCCCAGAAGTACCTGGGTCAGTGTGGCGTTATACCGGCCGGCCAGGATCTGCAGCTTTTCTGCGATGCGGATATTTCCTTTTGTGTAATATTCGGAGTTCTGCACGGCATCGGCGCCTCCGGACAGGTATTTGTGGAAAAAGCCGCTGCAGGCGGCCATGTAGGGCATGGCCAGATTAGCCGGATTTTCCAGGTGGTAGCTGCACATGGTCTTATCCATAACGGTCAGAGTGTCGTCAGAAGGCGCTTTCATATGGGCCAGTCCTGCATTGTACAGCGCCTGATTGGCGGCGAAGCCCCGGTATCCGTGAAGGCGACAGTATTCGTCGGCTTCCCGCATCCGGGCCGTGCTCCAGTTGGAACAGCCGTAATAACGGATTTTTCCCTCCTTCACGAATTCTTCCATGACTTCAATCAGTTCTCCGGCAGGCAGGGCTTCATTGTCCCGGTGAAAAAAATACAGATCAATGTAATCTGTACGAAGCGTCTGCAGGGACAGCTCAAGATCTTTGCGCATATCCTCCGGTGTGGTGCGGTTTGCGTGCATGTCCGGCTGCGGAACGGTCATGTCCGGATGCCCGCCTTTGGTGATCAGTACCACATGGTTTCGCTTTCCGCTGCGTGAAAGCCAGTCGCCCAGCACCCGTTCGCTGCGCCCTGTCTCCGGCGGAATCCAGTCGGAGTATACTCTGGCGGTGTCATACAGGTTTCCGCCCATATCATAGAAAGCGTCGAAGAGACGGTCGGCGTCGGCTCCGTCCCACTTGATTCCGGCATTTACGCAGCCGAGTCCCAGCGGGGACAGCTCCAGTTCTGTCTCCGGTATTCTGATTTTATCCATTCTCATGTCCTCCTGATGTCTTTTGAAAACCATATCTATTATAATGTAAGTAACGGGCAGAAGGCTATCGTCTTTTTGCCCGAATCAGGGTAAAAAACAACGATACTGCGGAAAAACTGCCCTCCGGAGACTCCTTTTGCGGATATCGGGGCTGGCCGATCTGTCCGAGAACTGATATAATAATGAAAACGAGGTGTGGGAGGAGACGGCATGGGAAACCGTCATTTGAAGGAAGGCACTTTGCTGGACGAACGGTATCTGATACAGGGAGTTCTGGGCGAGGGCGGTTTCGGGATTACATATGCGGCTGAAAATCGGAGGATCAGTCTGAAGGTGGCTGTCAAGGAATTGTTCTGGCGGGAACACGTCCGGAGAGAGGCCGGGGAGTCGCAGGCTATTTCTGTGATTTCCGAAGAAGAGAAGCCGGATTATGAGACGCTGAAGGAAAAATTTCTGCGGGAAGCCAGGCTTCTCCGGGATTTTGAGCGGGAGCCCGGCGTGGTGCGGGTTCTGGATTATTTTGAAGCGAACAATACAGCCTATCTGGTGATGGAATATCTGGAAGGGCTGACCTTCCGGCAGTATATGAAAAAGCACGGAGTATTTGATCCGGAAGAGCTGTTCCGCCGGTTGGTCCCGATGATGGAAAGCCTGAGCCATATCCATCAGAGCGGTGTGATTCACCGGGACATCAGCCCGGACAATATCATGATTCTGGAGGAAGGGACTTTCAAGCTGCTGGATTTCGGAGCGGCCAGAAATTATAAGACGATGACGGGCGGCCGGTATACGGCTATCGCCCGGGAGAATTATGCGCCGGGTGAGCAGTTCGACCGGAACGGGCGGCAGGGACCCTGGACGGATATCTATGCCCTCTGTGCCACGATCTATGAAGGGGTGACGGGCTGTCCGCCGGAGAGCGCCGTGCAGAGGCTGTTTCTGGACGAGCTGAAAAGACCTTCGGAAATGGGAATTTCCATCGAAACGTCTTATGAGAACATCATTATGAAAGGACTGGAGATGTCTCCTGAGGATCGCTATGAGAGCCTGGAGGAGATGAGAAAGGATGTGGAGGCCGCGCTGCCGCTGCTGGTGGAGCCGGACCGCGGCCGGAGACGGCTTCTGGCAGGGATTTTTTCCGGAGCGGCCCTGGCCTGTCTGATCATCGGTATTTTTCTGTACCGGGAGTATGACCGGACGCATAAGTTCCGGAATGTTACCACGGAGACATTCCGGCTGACAGCCGACGAAAGCATGACGGCGGAGGAATTTGCGGAGGCCCGGGAAACGGTGGAAGAGCGCCTGTCGGAGCTGGCCGGAAAAGACAACTATATTATGGAAACGGAGGGCGCTTCGCTGACGGTTACGCTGCCGCTGGAGGAATTTGAGGGCCGGGAGATCGAGCCGGTGCTGGAGGAGCAGTTTGTTTCCGTCAATGCGGAAAAGCCTTTTCAATATGAATATGAAATACAGGCCGTATGGGAGGACCCGGCCGCGTCTCTGACGGCGGGGGAAAACCAGTGCCTGCCGGAGGAAGTGGAGGGTATCACAGTTACGCAGATCTATGCCGCTACGGAATATTCGGCGGAAGCTCTGGAACAGATGACCCGGGGGGAATGGAGCAACCTGATTACGGATATGAAGGTGCGGCTGGACAGCCTGGATACGCCTTACGCTTTCGGTCTGCTGTACGGAAACGAGACCAATGTGGTGGTGAAGCTGGCGGCGGAAAAGACGGGAGAACCGGTGATGGAGACTCTGGGGCAGAATGAGTGGCTGACGGTCAGAAACCGCTGGTACTGTGATTCCGTGGACGTCAGCCGGAATTCTTATGTGGAAGGGGGAACCGATGTGCTCGCCGTAGAGGAGACGGAAGAGGGAGGCTGTAAGCTGGTCTGCCGTCTGGCCTATGCGGATGATGCGGAAAAGCTGCGGGAGGCGTCGGAATACAGCCTGGAATCCGGTGAAAACGCCCTCTACCTGCAGCTGGAATCCGGCGGGTATCTGGCTGCCGCGCCGCTTTCGGAGCCTCTGACGGACGGAACGGTGGAATTTACGGAAATTTATCTGAAAAATGACGGGGACGGTCAGGCGCAGCGTTCCCTGCTGGAATACATCTGTACCCTGGTAAATGATACGCATTTGCCGGAAAATCTCTGGCCTGCGGGCCGGATGTTTCAGGATGAGCAGGGAGAGCTTCTGTTCGGCGCCGGGGACAGCGATTATTATGGAGTGCGTCTGACGGAATTTCCTCCGGAAGAAGCCCTGCAGGAGCTTGCAGAGCGGATGGCCGGGGACGGCTGGAACGTCCGGCGCGGCGACGGCACGGCACTCTGGATCTCTCTGGGGCTGGCCGCAGACGAGCATTTGATTGAAGAAGGCTTCCGGCAGGCGGCGGAGCTGATCCGGGAATACGGTCTGGCGGATCAGTGGGGCACCTGTTATCTGTGCCTGACAGGCGAGCCGGACGGCGAGCGGTGCCGGATCGTGCTGGACGATTCCTACAGCGGGAGGTATCCTGCGGCCCGCCTGGTCATGACGGGAGAGAATGTGGCGCCGTATGTGGAGGAAGCGCTGGCGGCATGGCAGGAGCAGCCTTTCGGAGAGGGGATTCTGATGGAGGAGCCGATCCTGTCATAGGAGATTTTCAGAAAAATGGGGGAAGAGTGATGGCAAAGGACAGGCACAGAATATTTGAAGAGATGATGCAGGGTATCCTGTCGGGAACTCTGGGCAGTCAGGCGCTGGAGGACTGTATGTCTTTCCGGCCGGAAGTGATTAAGAATATTTCGGTCCGCTACCGGGTGATCGCCCTGGGCTTTGTGAAAAAAATGAGCCTGGAGGAGCTGAACGGAAAGCTGACGGAGCAGGGCTGCCCGAAGCTGTATTCCCGGAATTTCTGGGAAGCGACACTGATCTACGCGTTCCTGCACGGCCTGTCGTACCAGGAGTGGAAGCAGGTGCTGGAGGAATGCGGAGATCTCCGTCAGACCGGACAGAGCGGCGGTTATTTTCAGGAAAAGAAGATCACTTACGGAGAGCTGGAACGCTATGTGTCGGAGAATTCCACGCAGGAAGGGCAGGTCATGGGGACGGCCATGGTGACCCGGCGGATGGAGGAGGGGCTGGCGGACGCATCCAGCGTGACGGATCTGAAGCGGTTTTTAAAGGCCAATCTCCATTCCTTCAGCGCAGTTCGGGAGAAGTCCAGATACTATTTCTGTAAATATCTGTATTATTATCTGAACCGGAGGATTGAAAACTATTTCAGCGCCTGCCGGAAGGGAACGGGCGTGGAGCAGGCTCTTTCGGAGCTTCTGTGTCTGAAGGTGGTGACGGTGCTGCGCCGGAAGAAAACAATGCCCGAAGAGGAAAAACGGGCTCTGATCCGGGAGTCTGCCATTTCCTGCGGAGAGCTCTTTGACGAGTTCAATTATTTTTATTTTGAGTACGTGTCCATCGACTGGGTAGAGATTCTCATGGAATACTACGGGGAGGCGCAGGCGGTGCCGGCCGCCCAGAAAAAGCGCCTGGCGGAAGTGTTCCGGAAAAACCGCCCGGACTGGAAGAAGCTGGACGACGATGCGGTGATCAGGGCCCGGATGAAAGAGATGGAGGATGAGGAGGAGCGGCTTCAGGAGATCTACGCCCGGGACAGTAAAACCAGAGGATACGGGAAGAACCGCGCTGGAGAGCTGGCTGTCTATAAATATATTCAGGGGACGCTGGATCTGGAGCGGACTACCCTGATCTGTTTCCTGTTGTTTTTTGCCAGCGACGCCGATATGCCGCCGGAGCACAGGCTGACGGCGGAACGGCTGAATCAGATCCTGCAGCAGAGCGGATTTTCAGCTCTGCAGGAGGACGGCGATTTCGACGGCTTCGTGGCGGAGTTTCTGGAAAGCCCCTATCCGAAAGACCTTCTGATGGACGAGGTGGTGACCTATGCCAAACACCAGGAAAATTCCTTTTTGTACCATATATACGGCAATTCCGTCAATTATGAAGAAGAAATTCTGAAGATTATGGTGGGCTGAGGTTATGATTCACAGCCACCCCACCCGCATTCGCACCCGTCGCCTCTAAAGAGGCTCCAGTCTCACGCCTTGCGGCGCTAAGGCTGCTCATGTGGGTGGGGTGACTGCTTCGCAGTCCTGATGCAGAAGGAACAATTCACGCTTACATGCAAGCATGACGCGTGAATTGTTCCTTCTGCATCGGCTGTGAATCGTAACGTTCTGAAAACAAAATTACATTTTCCATACGGTATCCTGTAATCAGATCAAACAAAGAAATGCGAAAAGCAGGAAAGGCAGGAAAAAATATGAAGAATCAGAACACTATCGCGAAGGAAGCATGCAAAAAAGGAATCATCTCCGGAGGAGCGCTTACGGGATTTGCGGCGTTGTTTACCATGTACGTGTCGAGTAACCGGGAGGTTCCGGTGACGGGCGTGTCCGCCGGCGGCGGCGCCCTTCCCGGCTGTCTGGCCGTAGGATTTATCATCATGATAATCGGGATTTGTGTCATGGTGAAGAACAAAAGCCGGCTGAACCAGATAGAGCGGGAAGAGCAGGAGGGGAGCCGGAACGCCGGAAATGCTGGCTGTGCGTATTATTACTGTGACAGGTGCGGGAAAAGGCTCCGGATCACAGGCGGAAAGGGCCGGATCGAGATTACCTGCCCCGTGTGCGGGAATCACTTTATTGTGAACCGTTGAAAAAGGAGGAGAAAGATGATACATTGTGAACTGTGCGGCGGGCCGCTGATGGTCCGCCCGGGCGGAAAAGAGGCCCGCTGTCAGAACTGCGGCCTTCTGTATCCGGTAGAAGAACTGAAGGCCATGCTGGCAGCTGCGGAAGGCCGCCCGGCCAAAGAGCCGGGGGAACATTACCAGGGAGAACCGGAAGCGGTCTGGCCGGAACAGCACCAGACGGCAAGGGAAGAGAGCCGGGCAAAGGCGCCGCAGACAGAGCAGGCGTGGGAGCCCCGGCACAGAACGGAAGAGGAGGAAGCGGCGCTGGCATATTTTAATTATCTGTTTCACGGTGCGTTTCCCGACCTTCAGATCCGGCGGGATGTTCCGGCTGCAGAGCTGGGAGGGGAAAGCTGGTGCGTGCCCGTTGATTTTCTGTTTTCCAGAAACGGCAGAAATCTCCTGGCGGTCTGCATCTGCGATCAGCACAGATGGAAGAATAAGCCCATCCGGGGGACGGAACAGGCCGCGCAGCAGGCCGGGATTCCGTTTATGAGATTTATACGGCAGTTTTCCAACAGGCCGGAATACGTCATCCCAAGAGTGAGCAGGGTGCTGTATCCGGACGGAATATATGTGCCAAAGACGGAATGAGAAAGAACGCGAAGCACCTGCGGCGGACAAAGCATTCTCCGAAGAACGGCTGTGCAGGTAGCCGGAGAGTGTACGGTCTGGTAACATACGGATGCCGTATGTTAAAGGCATTTCTTTCTTGTTCTGTTTTGGATAGCCGGCGCGTCGGTATTTGTCCGGCGCGCCGTATTTTGAAGATGGAATTACGGGGCTGTTTCCCGGTGTGCGGGAGGGAGAGAAATTGGGGCTTTTTCAGGATATAACAGATGAAGGACTCTGGCGGGAATTCCTGAGCAGGAAGCGGGAGCAGGGGTGCCTGTCCCGCAGAGAGGAAAAAGACCTGGCGGAATATGTGGAGAACAGGGAATATTTGCAGGAAGCGGAGCGCATACGGAGCGGGAAAGCATTTCCCCTTCCGGTAAAGCACCTGATCAGCAAGACGGGGACGGATAAAAAACGTACGGTTTACCAGTTTCCCAGGGGCTTCGGCTATCTGCTGAAGCTGGCGGCATGGAGGATGTACCGGTACGATGGGATTTTTGCGGCAAATCTCTGGTCGTTCCGAAAGGGGAGGACGGTACGGCAGGGCATCCGGCAGCTGCTTTCCGCCGGAGTCGGTCGGAGGCTGTACAGCTATAAGGTGGATATACACGATTACTTTAACTCTGTGGATGTGGACCGGCTGCTTCCCATGCTTGAGAAGATTTTTGGAGAGAATGCGGAGGAAACGGATTTCTGCCGTCGTCTTCTTTTGGAAAAAAGGGTGATTTTTGAGGGAAAAATTATCTGCGAGGAGAAGGGGATCATGGCGGGTATGCCGCTGTCCTCTTTTTTTGCCAATGTATATCTGAAGGAGATGGACGCCTGGTTTGAAGCGCGGGGAGCGCTGTATGCCAGATATTCCGACGATATTATCGTCTTTGCGGAGTCGGAGGAAGAGCTTGCGGAATACAGGAGGCAGGTTGAAAAATTTATTCAGGACGCGCGGCTGACCTTTAATCCGGATAAGGCGGCATTGACGAAGCCGGGAGAAAAATGGTGTTTTCTGGGGGTATCGGTCGACGGCCGGGAAGTAGACGTGGCGCCGGTCTCGGTTAAGAAAATAAAAAGAAAGATGAAACGAAAAGCGGATGCGCTGGTGCGCTGGAAAAAACGTAAAGGTGCCTCGGACGAAAGGGCTGTCCGGGCATTTATCCGGTGCTTTAACCGGAAGTTTTTTGAAAATCCGGTGCACAGTGAGCTGACCTGGTGCCGGTGGTTTTTCCCGCTGATCACCACGGATGAGAGCCTGAAGGCGATCGATCATTATATGCAGGAATGTATTCGCTACGTGGCGCTGGGCAGGCATTCAAAGGCCGGCTATAATCTCCGGTATGAGACTATGAAAGAATATGGCTACCGCCCTCTGGTGTCGGCATATTATGGCTCCATTCCCATTTATACGGCTGGGGTTTAGGGCCGTGGGCCGGTTACCGGCTGCTGATCGCTGTCCGGCCGCTTGCAGATGAGACGGCGATGAAAAAGAGATCAAAATGTCCACGCCATAAGACACCTCCTTTCTGCTGCCGGAATGGGAGGCGGTAACGGATGTATTACGGCATAGGGGGAACTCCCCTGCAAGAAGCTGGAAGAATGAAAAAACTTTTAAGAAGAAATATGGGACAATTTTTTCACGGTGTCCCAACAGAGCAAATCCCTCCTTTTCATATGGAATCAGGAAGAGTAAAATATCTGATGTGACCATTGAGTGTGTTTCAGGAGGGATGATTATGAAAATCGGCGTAATTGACGTGGGCGGCGGTTTCCGGGGAATCTACGCGGCAGGCGTGCTGGACCGCTGCCTGGAGGATCAGGTGCAGTTTGATTACTGCATCGGCGTTTCTGCCGGGAGCGCTAACGTGGCTTCCTATCTGGCAGGCCAGAAGGGACGGAACTATGTCTTTTACTCGGAGTATGGCCGCCGCCGGAAATATATGAGCCTGAGAAATTTTATTTTCAAAAAATCTTACATAGATCTGGATTACGTCTACAGCACTCTGAGCAATTCTGACGGAGAATATCCTCTCGATTACCGGAAGATCGCGGAGAACGGCGCGGAAATGGAGGTTGTGGCCACGGATGCGGCGGATGGAAGCGCGAAATATTTTACCAAGGCGGATATCCGGCAGGATGAGTACGGGATTTTTAAAGCGTCCTCTGCTATTCCCATGGTCTGCCATCCCTACGAGGTGGGCGGACGTTTCTATTATGACGGCGCTGTGTCCGATCCGATTCCGCTGGAGCGGGCCCTGGAAAGAGGCTGCGACAAAGTTGTGCTGATTCTGACGAAGCCTGCCGATATTCCCCGCAGCCCGGAACGGGATCAGAAGCTGGCGGGGATGCTGAAGAAGAAATATCCGCAGATCGCGGAAGGGCTTGCGCAGAGGGCGGAGCGCTATAACCGGGGCGTTGCTCTGGCCAGAAAGCTGGAGGCAGAGGGCCGGGCGCTGATCATCGCGCCGGAGAGCACGGATGGCGCCGATACCCTGACCCGTAAGAAAGAAATTCTCGGACGCTTCTATCGGAGAGGCGTCAGAGACGGCGGGAAAATCCGGGAATTTGCGGAGAAAAAATGATTTTGCAGAGGGTGTGCTTTCCTGCCTGGCCAAAGGCCGGTCGGAACGGTTGCTGTAAATAATAGTTGTAGTTTTCGCAGGCTATGATATAATGAGGGCAGATGCAGATCAGGAGTCCGGTTCGGACTTCTGGTCTGTCTTTTCCGTATGACAGGCGAAGGATACAGAGGAAGAGAGGCGCTCCCCCGGAGCGCGGGAGGAAAAAACATGCAGATCATTATAGTAGGCTGTGGAAAGGTAGGCCGTGCTCTGGTGGGGCAGCTGTCCGGAGAGGACAACAATGTGACTGTGGTGGATATGAACCCGGACGTGGTCAAAGGGGTATCCACCTTTTATGATGTCATGGGCGTGACGGGGAACGGTACCAGTTATACGACCCTGATGGAAGCGGATATCGAGCATGCGGATATTCTTATTGCGGTGACGCACAGCGATGAGGTGAACCTGCTTTGCTGTGTGGTGGCGAAGCGTGCGGGCAATTGCCATACCATTGCCAGAGTCAGAAATCCCATTTATTCTGCCGAAAGGGGATTCCTCCGAAAAGAACTGGGGCTTTCCATGATTATCAATCCGGAGTTCGCGGCGGCTATGGAGATCGCCCGGCTGCTGCGCTTTCCATCGGCCATTGAGATCGACAGCTTTTCCAGGGGCAGGATTGAAATGCTCCGTTTTAAGGTGAGAGAAGATTCTCTCCTGATCGGATATGCACTGAAGGATCTGTCGCAGAAGCTTTCGGTGGACGTGCTGGTCTGTGCGGTAGAACGGAGCGGAAATGTGCTGATCCCTGACGGCGATTTCGTGGTGCGCGGCGGAGATGTTCTGTCTGTTATTGCTATTCCGGGCAATGCCAGCGCTTTTTTCAAAAAGATTGGCATCCGCACGAATCAGGTGAAAAATACGCTGATTATCGGAGGCGGTGAGATTACCTATTATCTTTCCCAGCTGCTGCTCAGCACGGGTATCAAAGTGAAAATTGTGGAAAAAAACAGAGAACGCTGTGAAGAACTGAGTGAGCTGTTGCCCAAAGCCACGATTATTTGCGGAGACGGAAGCGATCAGGAGCTGCTGAATGAAGAACATCTGGAGCAGATGGATTCTCTGGTGGCCAGTACGGATATCGATGAGGAGAATATTATTCTCTCACTGTATGCGAAGGATAAGGTGAGATCCAAGGTGGTGACGAAGCTGAATCACCTGGATTTCAATGATGTTATTCACAGCCTGAATCTGGACAGCCTGGTGTACCCCAAAAATATTACGGCGGAATATATTCTGCAGTATGTGCGGGCGATGGGAAACAGTATGGGAAGCAATGTGGAGACGCTTTACAAGCTTATGGACGGGCGGGTGGAAGCGCTGGAATTTCTCATACGGCCGCTGTCCAATATGACGGGTATCCGCCTGCAGGATATGAAGCTGAAAAAGAATCTGCTGGTGGCTGGAATCGGGCGGAAGGGAAAGCTGATTATTCCCGGCGGGCAGGATGAATTTATGCCCGGTGATTCGGTGATTGTGGTGACGACCAATACTGGCTTTCGAGATATTCATGATATTCTGGCGGAGTAAGGGGGCGGCGGTATGAATTATCCAATGATACGGTATGTTCTGGCCTGGGTGCTGAAGGTAGAGGGCATGCTGCTGGCACTTCCTGTTCTGGTAGCCCTGATCTACGGGGAGAAAACGGAAGGACTCTGTTATCTGGGGTGGATGGCTGTCTGCCTGATTCTGGGCTTCCTGGGCTCTTTCCGAAAGCCGGCCAATACAGAGATTTATCAGAAGGACGGTTTTGTGGCCGTGGCCCTGGCGTGGGTAGTGATGAGTGTATTCGGGGCGATTCCTTTTATGCTGACAGGAGAAATCCCTTCTTTTGTGGATGCGCTTTTTGAGATTGTATCGGGTTTTACCACTACGGGATCTTCTGTTTTGTCTGATGTGGAAGCGCTGTCTCACGTCAGCCTGTTCTGGAGGAGCTTTTCACACTGGATCGGCGGCATGGGTGTTCTGGTGTTTATTCTGATGCTGATTCCGGTGAAAAATGGCACGCAGATGAACCTGATGCGCGCGGAGAGTCCGGGACCGTCGGTGTCCAAATTCGTGCCCAGGGTACGGAATACGGCGATTTTGCTCTATAAAATATATATCGCGATGACGGCTGCTCAGATTGTACTTCTTCTGATTTCCGGCATGCGTGGGTTTGACGCGCTGTGCATTTCTTTCGGAAGCGCCGGTACAGGCGGATTTTCGGTTCTGAATTCCGGATGCGCTTCCTATACACCGCTGCAGCAGTGGATTATTACCGTGTTTGTCATTCTTTTCGGTGTGAATTTTTCGTTTTATTACCTGGTTCTCTGTAAGAAAGCGGGAGCGGCATTCGGGATGCAGGAGGTGCGCGCCTATATCCTGATTGTTCTGGCGTCTATCGGAATTATCACCTGGAATATCAGCAGCATGTATTCCGGATTCCCGGAGGCCCTGCGGCAGGCTTCGTTTCAGGTGGGCAGCATTATTACCACAACCGGCTATGCCACTACGGACTTTAATCTGTGGCCGGAGCTGTCAAAATACATATTAGTGCTGCTGATGTTTGTCGGCGCCTGCGCCGGCAGCACAGGAGGCGGTATCAAGGTGTCCCGGATTCTGATTCTGTTTAAGACGATCCGGAAGGAGCTGCAGTCTATCGCCCATCCCAGAAGCGTGAAGAAGATCCGTATGGATGGCCATCCGGTGGAGCATGAGGTTCTGCGGTCCATCAATGTGTTTTTTATCACCTATATGGTGATTTTTGCCATATCAATGCTGGTGATCAGCTTTGATGAATTTTCCATGGAGACGAATTTCACAGCCGTAGCGGCTACGCTGAACAACATCGGGCCGGGTATGGGAGACGTAGGACCCATGGGAAATTTCGGCGGCTACAGCATGGTATCCAAGGCGGTATTGACTTTTGACATGCTGGCAGGCAGGCTGGAGCTGTTTCCGGTGCTGCTGCTGTTCTGCCCGTCCACCTGGAAGAAGAGAGGATAGGAGCAGGCGTTTATTCGATGAAGAGGAGAGAAAAATCATGAGCAGATGGAGAGAAAATGTCAGGGAAGTGACCCCGTATGTGCCCGGCGAACAGCCGGATGAACCGGATATGATCAAACTGAATACCAATGAAAACCCGTATCCGCCTGCGCCGGGGGTGCAGGAAGTGCTTCGGAGCTTTGACGCAGACAGTCTGCGGCTGTATCCGGATCCGGCGGCGGGAGAGCTTCTGGATGCGCTGGCGGAGCGGTATCATGTGAAGCCGTCCCAGGTATTTGTGGGCGTGGGCTCCGACGATGTGCTGGCCATGGCATTTCTGACGTTTTTTAATTCGGAAAAGCCGGTGCTGTTTCCCGATATCACCTACTCCTTCTACGATGTCTGGGCGGAGCTGTTCCGGATCCCCTACCATCAGATTCCTCTGGACGAACAGTTCCGGATTGTGCCGGAGGATTATTTCGCGGACAACGGAGGAATCGTATTTCCGAATCCCAACGCGCCCACGGGCATCGACCTGCCTCTGACGGAGGTGGAGAGAATCGTCCGGGCCAATCCGGATTCGGTGGTTATTGTGGACGAGGCTTATGTGGATTTCGGGGCGGAATCAGCTCTGCCGCTGGTCCGGAAATATGAAAATGTGCTGGTGGTTCAGACATTCTCAAAATCCCGTTCCATGGCGGGTATGCGGATTGGCTTCTGCATTGGCAGCGAAGCGCTGATTTCCTGCCTGAATAATGCCAAATATTCTTTTAATTCTTATACCATGAATCGCCTGACCCTGAAGCTGGGAGCGGCCTCTGTGAAGGATGAGGCATATTTCAGAACGGTGACGGAAAAGATCGCAGAGACCCGTGAATGGAGCAAGAGGGAGTTGTCCAGGCTGGGATTTGTGTTCGGGGACTCCAGGGCCAATTTTATTTTCGCGGCCCACCGGACGGTTCCGGCGAAAAAAATCTTCCAGGCTCTTCGGGAACATCATATTTACGTCAGATATTTCGACAAGCCAAGGATCGACAATTATCTGAGGATTACCATCGGGACGCGGGAGCAGATGCAGAAGCTCTTTGATTTTCTGAAGGATTATCTGGCCGGAGCATGACAACAGAAGAGCTGTCCGGCTCCCGGGCATGCTGTCGGAATAGGGACAATCGGGAGCCGCATATATATCAGTAAAAGGGACGCGGGAGTCCTGTATGTATAAGAATCATTTCGGTGGAGTTCTGGCCTTCGGCGTTCTGACGGTGGTTTCGCTGACACTGCTGTACGGAGCGGAGCCGGGGCGGGAGCTGGTGCAGGTGAATCAGAGCCTGGCCGCGGAAGCGGAGGCGCCTGTCGGCAGCATCCGGACAGAAGAACCGCAGATCGCTCTGACCTTCAACGGGACGGGCGCAGGGGAGGATCCGTCCGGCATTCTGGATATTCTGGAAGAAAACGGAGCGGGAGCCGCCTTTTTTGTGACCGGCGAATGGGTAGAGTGCTATCCCGAGGAAACAAAGGCGATTCTGAAGGCCGGGCATGATCTGGGCAGCATGGGAGAGACGTATGCGGATCTGCGGCGCCTTTCGGAAGCGGACCGCGAGGAGGAGCTGCTCGCCCTACATAACCGGGTCGCGGAACTGACGGGATATGAGATGTTCCTGTTCCGTCCGCCCTTCGGGCGCTATGACGGACAGGTGCTGCAGTGTGCGGAAAATATGGGGTATGTGACGGTTCTGGGCAATACGGACAGCATGGACTGGAAGGGCTACGGGCCTGACGCGGCCGCAGGGGCTGTACTGGCTGCGGAGAACGGAAGCATCGTGATTTTCCGCCTGGGAGCGCCGGATACGGAGGAAGCGCTGAAGATGGTTCTGCAGGAACTGCGGGACCGAGGCTGTGCGGTGCGTTCCCTTTCTCAGATGGGAATCGGCGCGCATTGTACGGAATAAAATTCATTTTTGGGGATTGCTTTTTGAAATTTGCAGTGCTATACTGTTTTCAACAATTAACAGGGAGTTCTGTGTACTGACGGATTTGTGGGGAACCACAGGGGAATCAGAACTTGCGATAACGCCGACCGTCTGGGCAGCATTTGCAGAGATGCAGATGCTGCCCTTTTTGTTCTGTTACCGGTGTCTGTGTTTTCCGCTCGCTGCATACGGGAAGAACAGGCGGAAGGCGCGAAGCGGCGGAGCTCCCTGCTTCACCAGCAGAAGCCCCTCAGGGGGATGCCACTATGGCCACGCGGCCGAAGATAAGGAAAGGAGAACAGAATCAGATGGGTTACAAAACGGATATTGAGATCGCGCAGGAGTGCGTGATGGAGCCGATTACGAAGATTGCGGAAAAAGCGGGTATTGATGAGAAATATCTGGAACAGTACGGTAAATACAAGGCCAAAATAGATTACAACCTGCTGAAGGAATCCGATGCGCCGGACGGCAAGCTGGTGCTGGTTACGGCAATCAATCCCACTCCGGCCGGAGAGGGCAAGACCACTACCACGGTAGGCCTGGCTGATGCCCTTCAGAGAATCGGGAAGAACGTCATGGTTGCTCTGCGTGAGCCCTCGCTGGGTCCTGTGTTCGGCGTTAAGGGCGGCGCGGCCGGCGGCGGCTATGCCCAGGTGGTTCCCATGGAGGATATCAACCTGCATTTTACAGGCGATTTCCATGCCATCGGCGCGGCCAATAACCTGCTGGCGGCCATGATCGATAATCATATCTATCAGGGAAATGAGCTGAATATTGATCCCCGGAAGATAACCTGGAGACGGTGTGTGGATATGAACGACCGTCAGCTCCGGAACGTGGTGGACGGCCTGGGAGGCCGGACTAACGGAATGCCCAGGGAGGACGGGTATGACATCACTGTGGCTTCTGAGATCATGGCTGTTCTGTGCCTGGCCAATGATATTACAGATCTGAAGGCCCGCCTGGCCCGTCTGGTGATCGGTTATACATACGGAAGGACCTCCGAGCAGAAGCCGGTGACGGCAGGGGATCTCCATGCGGAAGGCGCCATGTGCGCGCTTCTGAAGGACGCCCTGAAGCCCAACCTGGTGCAGACGCTGGAACATGTGCCGGCTATCGTGCATGGCGGCCCCTT
>DVJR01000133.1 GCA_018716575.1 Candidatus Scatomonas merdavium
CAGCGGAGATTCCGGTCAAGCATCTGAACCATCCCGCTGCCGGCACCTTTCTGTGGCGCGAATACGCAGGCGGCGCCCTCCGGCCCGTACATAGGATTATCAATATCGCACATAGCTGTAATCCGGCATTCCTTCAGCCGCTGATCCATTTCTGAAATATCAATCCGGGCGATGCGGTCCAGGCTGCCGCCCACCGGCAGAAACGCTCTGCCATCGGCATCGTAAAATTTCGCTCCCAGCGCGCCGGCCAGACCACAGCCGCCGTCATTGGTGCAGCTTCCGCCCAGACCGATCACGATTTCCCGGCAGCCCTGCCGCAGCGCATCCCGGATCATCATCCCCACGCCGTAAGTAGTGGTCAGCGCGGGATTTTCCCGGCCCTCCACCTGCGGCAGACCAGCCGCCTGGGCGAGCTCTATGACCGCCTTTTCATTCAGCTTCGCATAGCAGGCCTGCGACGGCTCCCCGTAGGGGCCCCTGACCTTAACTCCAACCCGTTTCCATTTCCCGGCCGCCAGAAAGCAGTCCACCGTTCCCTCGCCTCCGTCTGCCACCGGAATCGCGGCCACCCGGCATCCGGGATCCTGTTCCAGAATTTTCTTTTCTGCAATCCTGCAGACTTCTATAGAACTCAGCGTTCCTTTAAATGAATCCGGAATTACGATATATTTCCTCATTCTGCTACCAGCCGCCTCTCTTTTCCGCCGTTTTCCCGGCGTTCTTTTTATTATACCCGCCGGGCATACCGTAATGCAAGCCCTTTGGGCGGGATCCCGGCTCCGCTATTTTGGTTTGTGTTTTTTTCGTGATCACTTTCTTAAGAATTATAAGATTTTCTTAAGGCTTTCCTAAAATAACAATTTTTTCACATCTAATATAGTATAATGCACGCAGCAAGGGGAGTCTGCGCCAGAAGCGCGGAAAATTTTCAATAGGTAAGGAGAGTATACTATGATTTCCTTTATAGAAATTTTTAATTTTGTGCTGTTACTGCTGTTCAGCAGCTGCTATGCCTATCAGCTTGTCTATCTGCTGATCGGGCTTTTCAAAAAGGATAAACTGCCGGCAGGCAGCGCGCCGCTGCACCGTTTTGCCGTGCTGATTCCTGCCAGAAATGAAGAAGCCGTCATCGGCGGTCTTCTGGAAAGCATCCGGAAGCAGTCATATCCTGCTGACCTGATCGACGTCTATGTTATCGCTGACAACTGCACTGACCGCACGGCAGAATGCGCGGCAGCCGGCGGCGCTTACGTGATCCGCCGCTTTAACCGGACACAGGTTGGAAAGGGCTACGCCCTGGATTATGCGTTCCACCAGATTGACAGCCGCAAAGGTCTGGATTATTACGACGCTTTTCTGGTGTTCGACGCAGACAATGTGCTGGACAGCGGTTATTTTGCCGCCATGAACCGTACCTTTTCGGAAGGCTACGAAATCGTCACCAGTTACCGGAATTCCAAAAACTACGGTACCAACTGGATTACGGCAGGCTACGCCCTCTGGTTTCTGCGGGAATCACGCTTCCTGAACGGAGCCCGCATGAAATGTGGAACCAGCTGTGCAATTTCCGGAACAGGATTTCTGGTATCCTCCCGCATGATCCGGCAGGACGGCGGCTGGAAATACAACCTTCTGACGGAGGATATTGAATTTTCCACCGATCACATCATCCGCGGTCATAAGATCGGCTACTGTAAAGACGCCATACTCTACGATGAGCAGCCTGTCACCTTCCAGGCATCCTGGAATCAGCGGCTTCGCTGGACCAAGGGCTTTTATCAGGTATTCGCCGCTTACGGCGGCCGGCTGCTCCGGGGTATTTTCAAGAAACACAGCTTCCAGTGCTACGACATGCTGATGGTCATCGCGCCGGCCACTCTGCTGACCCTGACCTCGCTGCTGGCAAATATACTATTTGTAGTTCTGGGACTTTCCATCAGCAACCCTCTTGTGATAAGAGCTGCCGCGAGAGCCTTCGGGGGCTGCCTGCTCAGCATCTATCTCTCCCTCTTCGCTTTCGGCGCCGTCACGCTGATTGCGGAGCAGAAGCGGATATACTGCAGCAGGGCAAAACAGATCCTGTATCTGTTTACCTTCCCTGTGTTTATTTTCACCTATATTCCCATGGCAGTGGTGGCTCTCCGGAAAAATGTAACATGGAAACAGATTCCCCATACAATTCTCTGTACGGCGGATCAGATATGCAGCCAGGCAGGAAGAAGAAAATAAATGCTGATTTGACGGAGAGACGGACCCCAACGCACTTAACCGGATATAACCAACTTATAAATAAAGAGCCGATAACGGCAGCTTAACAGGTCTGCCTGTCATCGGCTCTGCGTCTTTGCGTCCGGTTCTCTGATAACTGATATATTCCTTTCCAGCAAAGCTCTTACAGAATTGACATCTTTTAATACAGAAAGATTTCCCCATATTACATGCGGTAATAGCATTTTTATCTTATACCATGATTGTTGCCTTCAATTTTATTTTTGATTTTCTGATTCAACCTGTTACGCCAATCCTCTGTATATGTCCTGACGTTCTTCAAAAGCTCGTCCACAAATGCCGCAACATCTTCGCCAGTCACTTCTAAAACGTTTTTTCCCTCAGCTGCCCCTTCTTCAAAAAGTTCAATCAGTCCATAATGTATTTCCATCATATCGTACCCGGCTCCCGATGCAAACTGCCACATATGGGACTGGATTTCTTTGAATACATACTGATAATCCTCCGGCAGGGCCTTTATGCGCGCCAGCTGCCGCTTGTATTCCTGCTTGCTCCTGATAATTTTATTCAGATTAAAATAATCATCAAAAAACTGTTTCATTTTACTTTTTCTCCCTTAATTCATTGATTTTAGAAGACAGAAACTCCCATTTTTCCCAAAATGCCCTCAGTTCTTCACGTCCGGCGTCATTAAGAGAATAAAATTTTCTCGGAGGGCCGAGCTCTGATCGTTTCTTTTCAATATGAACCAGCCTGGTTTTTTCAAATCGAACCAGAATAGTGTAAACTGTTCCCTCAACGACATCAGTAAAGCCTAATTCATTCAGCTGGCGTGTAATCTCATACCCATAAGTATCTTTTCGATTGATAATTTCAAGTATGCACCCTTCTAAAATACCTTTCAGCATTTCAGTTATTTTTTCCATTATCATCACCTCGCTGCTTTGTACGCTCAGTATATTGTATTGCTAAGTGCCAGTATATAATATCGCATAGTAGGCAGGCTGTCAATGACCTTTCACAGGATATATGATTTCTTTTACCGCCAAAATGCCGGGGTGAATACTGTGACTTCGATTCCGCAGATCAGCCTTCCGGGACAGGAAGGTCAATATCCTGTTCTGGCCTTCCCGTCCGCGTTACATTAATCTCGCCCTCTCTGTCAAACCGGAATTCTTACAGTGCAATCATATCCTTCCAGCATTTCTTCCCTACAATCCCGTCCACCGGCCCGGCTCCGCCATTCCGGGATTTCTGATAGGCGATCACGGCTGCTTCCGTCTGGGTTCCGAAGATCCAGTCCAGTTCCCCCTGATAGATACCTCGGGCATGCAGGATTTCCTGCACCAGAAGGACGGATGCGCCTCTGCTTCCCTTCTTTACCACTTCCGGCGCGTATTTTCCGCCCGATGCGGAAAGCCCCAGCAGATCCGCCCAGGTCGTACTTCCCACAATGCCGTCGGCCGCTCCGGAAGCTCCGTTTCGGGAAATCTGGTAAGATCTCACGGCTTCCCGGGTCTGATTCCCGAAGGAACGGTCAAGCGTTCCTCTATAAAAGCCGCGGGGAAGCAGAATTTCCTGCAAAAGCAGGACGGCGATGCCGGTACTGCCCAGGCGGATTGTCGGCGTCTGAAAGCTGTAGGCGCTGGCGGACGAAGCGCTTCCCGAAGAGCTCCCGCCGGCGGAACCGGAGGAACCGCCTGATGTTCCGCCGGCGGACCAGGTGGACCGAAACGCCTCAAATGTTCCATACTGCTGTTTCAGCCGCGCCGGTGTGGAACCCCAGTCAGGCAGATACAGATGCGGTTTATCCACCGGCGACGTCCAGTCGCCGCCCCAGCCCAGACCAATGGATTTTCCCAGAGCTCCTACCCTGTCAAAAAACGCAATATCGTCATAGGCATGACCCGATACATTCTTGAAAAAGTCAAAAGCAATGCCCCACTGATGCTGGCTGGAATAGCTGCTGCCCGGAGCATTGGTTACCACTGAGCCCGGCGCGGTTCTTCCCTGCGCATACAGAGCGTCCTGCTCAGCCACTGAGCGAAAGCACTCTCCAATTCCCAGAATCAGTCCCTCGCCGGAGCACATTTGTTTTAATTCCGCTATTTTCTGCTGCAGTCTCGGATGCAGCTGTTTAATATCTCTTCCCATATTGCAATCTCCTTTCCCTTTACAATATGAAAAGAAATCCATTTGTGCCGCCTCCCGACACCGCAATTACCTTTTCTTTTTCATGCTTCAGACAGCAAACAGCCGGCCCCCGAAAAGGCTCCTCTCATCAGCCATTCCGGTTGCCGGCTATTCATCGGAAAACGGTATCCGGGCTGCGAAACAGCCCCAGTTCCGGAGGATTCCATGTAAAAAAGAAAAATGCGATGGCACAGACTGTAACTGCAGCCAGCAGCGGCCACTTCCAGGCGCCGGGCCAGGCCTTTTTATGCAGCAGCCTTCGGCTTGTCAGGAACGCCAGAATCACGCTGATACAGAACACACCCAGGTCTGCCGGGAAAAAGCTTCTCCCCAGGACACCGGTGTACGTATAGAACAGAACGATAATAGAAAGCATACCCGTCAGCACTCCGGCAGCATCGGCATAGAACAGTTCCGGCCATTTCCCATGCAGCAGAGCGACTTCCCACAGACTGTAGACCATCATGGGAAAAAACAGCAGCTTCAGATGCTCCCATGTAGATTCATTGACCGGTACAAACAGAGCTGCCGCCGGATTTTCTCCGGTCCACTGATAGATAAAGTGAGCCAGCGAACCCACCCCGATGGTAAAAAGAATTCCTGCCACCGTATAAATTTTCAAAAACTTCCGCATAAATTGACTACTCCTTAAGACGGGCGGAACAGCTTGCGCTGTTCTGTAATGTATGCTCCAGAGCACCCCTGAATGCATGCCCTTCGGGCGTACGGAACAGCTTGCGCTGTTCTTCAATGTATAGTATATTCAGGGGTAAGGAAATTTATGACAAAAAGGAGCGAAAGCATGAAGGTTTTAATTATGGGGGACAGAAAGCGTTACGAGAAATACGCGCCGCAGCCGGAGCTGAGCGGCAGTTTTGAGATTACATATATTCCGCGGGACGCCGATCCAGAGACTATCCGAAAGGCTGGGGCCGACGCGGATATTTTGTTTGCCGACGCCATTTCCCGGGTGGACGGAAACGTCATAAGGCAGATGAAGAATCTGAAGCTGATTCATTCAGAAGGGGTGGCTTACAATGGAATTGACGCCGATGCTGCACGGGAGCTGGGCATCTACGTCTGCAACAATAAAGGAGCCAATGCCGGAGCCGTGGCGGAACAGGCCGTCTATCTGATGCTGGCGCTGCTCCGCAGCGGTATTGCCGGAGACAGGGCCGTCCGGGAGGGACGGCAGATCGAAATGAAGGAACGGCTCATGACCGAGGGCATTACCGACCTGGCGGACTGCCGGGTGGGCCTTGTTGGCATGGGCGACATCGGGCAGGCCACCGCCAGATGCCTCCAGGCCTTCGGCTGTGAGCTGTGCTACTGGAGTCTGCACCGCAGAAGCCCCGAGCTGGAGCAGGAGCTCTCTCTGACCTGGATGCCCCTGGAACGGCTGGCCTCCTCCTGCGACATCATCAGCCTGCACATGGCGGTGACGCCGGACACTATGGGAATCATCGATGAAAATTTTCTGAGCCGCATGAAAAAGACTGCCTGGCTGGTCAACACGGCCAGGGGCGATCTGGTGGATAACCAGGCGCTCCGCGCCGCGCTGGTACACGGCCTGATCGCAGGCGCCGGGCTGGACACCGTATCCCCGGAGCCGGTCACGGCGGACAATCCTCTGGTAAATCTGCCGGAATCCTGCCGGGACCGGGTGATCTTTTCTCCCCACCTGGGCGGCATCACTACCGGCAGCTTCCGCCGGATGCACCGGAAGCTGTGGGAGAACGCCGCCCGCATCGCCCGGGGAGAACGCCCCGACAATATCGTAAACGGACTATAAACGCGCTGCGGCAGACACAGATATTCCGGCCTGCCGCAGCCGCTCTTGCCGAAAAAACTCTGGCCTTCGTCAGCGGGCAGCCCTTTTGCTGACAAAGGCCAGAGTTTTTTCATCGGATAAATCTTCCCTGTACCGGTATCCCAGCCGGTCAAATTTCTTTATTTCTTCCAGAGAGACTGCCTGGCGCTCCGCCAGAAAGCGGACCATCTCTCCACGGGCCATTTTCACAAGCGTCCCTTTTTCCTTCACCTTTCCGTCCTTTTCTTCGCCAAACAGACAGGTGACGCAGGGCACCTCCCGGGGCAGATACGGCAGAATGCACCGGCTGTATTCCTTAGAGGCCAGATTCAGTATCCATCCCTCTTCTTCCGAACCACCCGCCCGCGTCAGGCCCTTCTCCTTTTGCGGATGCGCTTGCGGCTCATCCGGCTGCCCGGCCTCCATCCCGCGCACCAGCTCATCGGTCAGCCTGCTTCCCCAGAACGCATACAGAGAGGAACAGGGGCGAACAGACGGCAACCGCACCGGAGCCTGCATCTCCAGCCGGTAAGGCACAATTCCGTCCAGAGGCTTCAGAATCCCGTAGAACCCCGACAATATCCGGACATGCTCCTGTACATATTCCCAGCTTCCGTCCTCCAGCACCGCAGGCGCCATATACTGGTACTGGATACCTTCATAGGCGAGCAGAGCCGGCGTCAGATTCCGCCGGAGGTCCATCTCCCGCAGCCGCCGGTAATTCAGCTCCGCGATGCTTTCGCTGCAGTTCCAGAGCTTCCGGCACTCCTCCGGGGACAGACCTGTCAGGTACTCCTTCAGGATCTCCGCATCTTCCAGAAATACCGGCAGGCCTTCCCAGGGAAGAGTGTCCGTGTCCACTCTCATTTTTTTCGCAGGCGATAAGATAATCCTCATTTTCCGTACTCTTTCGCCAGCGCCCTGAAAGCCGGCAGAGACCGGGTGATCTGATCTGTCGTCACACAGTAGGCGATTCGGACGTAGCCCGGCGTGCCAAAATCGTCGCTGGGCACCAGCAGCAGCTCATGCTTTTTCGCCCGCTCGCAAAAGGCGGACGCATCCTCTTCCAGCGCCTTCACAAACAGATAAAACGCCCCGTCCGGATAGACGCAGCTGTATCCGTAATCCGTCAGCGCCTGATACAGCAGATCCCGGTTCTTCCGGTAGACGCCGAGATCGGAGACCTGTCCCGTACACCGGGCGATCACATGCTGGATAAAGCTGGGCGCGCACACGTAGCCCAGCGCGCGTCCCGCGCCGCAGACCGCGGCGTACACATCTCCCGCCTTCTCCGCCTCGTCCGGCACAAGGATATAGCCGATGCGCTCCCCGGGCATGGACAGGGATTTGCTGTAAGAGTAGCAGACCAGCGTATTCCTGTAATACTTCGTCAGATACGGCACCTTCAGGCTATTGTCGTACACCAGCTCCCGATAAGGCTCATCCGCGATAATCCAGATGGGATGGCCGTATTCCTTCTCCTTTTCCTCCAGAAATGCCGCCAGCTTCCGAATGGCCTCTTCCTGGAACACCACGCCCGACGGATTGTTGGGCGAGTTGACGATCAGCGCCTTTGTGTGCTCCGACACACCTTCCGCCAGCCTGTCGAAATCAATCTGGAACGTATCCGGATCGGTGGATACGGCCACCAGCTTCGCTCCCGCCGTCTCCACAAACACACGGTACTCCGGGAAAAACGGCGTAAAGGTGATAAATTCATCGCCCGGCTCACACAGAGCGGTGATGCAGATTTTCAGCGAAGCAGCCGCTCCGCAGGTCATATACAGATTCTCCGGACGAAATACCGTGCCGAACCGGCGGTTCAGATCCTCCGCTATGGCCTTCCGGGTTTCGGCGTCGCCGTTTCCCGAGGTGTAGCCGTGAAGCCACACATCGTCGCCGCAGTCCAGCAGCTCCTTCATCGCCTTCTTCACGTCCTCTGGCACCGGCACGTTGGGATTTCCCAGGCTGAAATCAAAGACGTTTTCCGCCCCGATTTCCGCCGCCCTTTTCCTGCCGTACTCAAAAATCGCGCGGATCACCGAGCTTTCCTTTCCCAGACCACACATGGTTTCCGATATCATACTGTAAGCCTCCTTTGCATTCACTGTAGGAATACTCCGCTCTGCATTTTCGCCGGGAGACGGAGCGCGGCGCCGCCGCTCTACGCTATATTATATCTCACTTTCGGAGACAGGTAAAGAAAGAACCTTTCTGTTTCTGCGGTACAGAAGCAGCCCCAGGAGCAGGGCGAGGAGCTCCGCCGCCGGAAATGCCAGCCAGACTCCGGTGATCCCCAGGGCCGACGACAGCAGAAACGCCGCCGGTATAATGAAGAAGATGCCGCGGCACAGGGAAATAATCTGCGCCGGCGCGGCCTTCTCCACCGCCGCGAAAAAATGCACCAGCACGATATTGATCCCTGCGAAGAACGCGCCGATAAAATACAGCCGCAGCCCGCCGGCCGCGATCTCCTGCAGCACCGGATTGCCTTCGCTGTTAAAGACAGAAGCAACCGGCTCCGCCCAGAACGCGACGATCATATAGACCACTGCCGCAAGCGCCGTTACGGAAACCGCGCCAAACCGCTGGAATTTCAGGCTGTCTTTCTTCCTGCCCCGCCCGTAGGCGTCGCTGACCAGAGGCTGCATTCCCTGGGCCACTCCGGTAAAAATAGCCACCACCACCAGGGACAGGTTCGCGATCACGCCGTAGGCCGCTACGCCAACGTTCCCCTTCAGGCTCAGCAGAATTCCGTTGAATACGATAATAACCACTCCCGAGGCCACCTCCGTCACCAGGGACGGCACGCCCAGGGACAGGATATTGCCCGACGCGCCGAGGGACGGCCTGCCCTTCTGAAAATGAAACTGATTTCTCTTTTTTATAAAATGCACGGACATAACACAGATACTGATGACCGGCGCCAGGCCCGTGGCAAGCACGGCGCCGAAAATTCCCATTCCAAATGGAAAAATAAAGACATAATCCAGCACCACGTTGGACAGGCTTCCCACAATCATGCCCATCATGGACAGCCGGGGCGCTCCGTCATTCCGCACGAAGCAGATCAGCACGTCATTCATCAGAAACGCCGGTGAAAACAGCAGAAGCACCTTCAGATAAGTATTGGTCATGGAAAACACTTCCGCGTCCGCTCCCAGAAGAGCCGCGATCTGTCCCGACAAAAACAGGCCCGCGCAGACAAAGCACAGGGCAAAGCCCAGCGCCAGGGTGACCGTATTGGTGAATACAGCGTCTGTTTTCCGGAAATTCCCCTGGCTCCGGTATACCGAATATTTGATGGCCCCGCCCATCCCCAGCATCAGGCCGCTTCCGTGAATAAAGTTGTACACGGGAATCGCCAGATTCAGGGCCGCCAGCCCGTTCGCTCCCAGTCCCTGGGACACGAAAAAGGTATCCGCCAGTATGTAGCAGGACAGGGCCACCATCCCCAGCACATTCAACGAAGCATAGCGGATAAAGTCTTTAAGATACTGCCTCTGTTCCATTCTTTTTCCTCCGTCTCCTCTCAGACACCGCTCGCCGCCTTTCCGGTTCTGCCCCGCAGAGGGCAGAAAAAGCGCCAGCGCTCTCTGTCTCCTACGGCCTGCTGACAGAAAGCCTGACGCTTAATACTTACCCGGCGGCAAGTGTGATTTCTTCTTAAATTCGGTGCCATTCTATCACAGCGGCGGATAATCGTCAAGAATATTCCGGCGGTTTTTGCTGCACATTTTCTGTTTCCTGTTCCTCCGGCAACGGAAGATACCTGCCGTTCTCATCATAATCTTCCTTATATTCATCATATTTTCTGGGATCTTTCATAATTTTCAGTATCCCTATGATGACAAGGATTTCCACCCACAATGCCGGAAATCCTCCGATATTGCTGATCATCTTAATTCCCGAAATATCTGAAAATGACACCACAATCACAGCAGACGCACCGATAATCACTCCAAAAAGGATTTTAATCCATGTCTTTTTTCTTTTATTTTTCTTTTTTTC
>DVJR01000134.1 GCA_018716575.1 Candidatus Scatomonas merdavium
CGCTGAAAACTCTCCAGCTCTTTTTTTATAATCTTTGAATAATGGCCTGCCCCGTCCTCTGCCAGAAAATAAATCTCTCCGGCCGTTTCCGGCAGATTTTCCAACAGTACATCCGTCTGTCCTCCGGATACCTGCACCATCTGCCCGGTTTCTCTGATCGTGTCTCTGCTCGGTGCAGACTCGCCGGCAGACAGAGCCAGATAATATAATCTGCCCGCTTCCGGAACACGGATTTCAACGTTTGCCGTATTCTGTGTCCGTTCCGACAGATCCCCTACGGTCAGCGGATATGCCGTACAGACTACTGTCTCTTCAGTTTCTGTATACCTTTCAGATGTTTTATGGATTCCCAGCGTCATCTTCATGCTGATTTCCGTCGGATCAATCTTATAATCCTTCAGCGCTTTGAACCGGTATGTCACCGATGCAGTCTGCGGAAGATATCCTCCGGTCAGAAGCAGAGCATTCACTGTGTTTCCGCCCGATTCACCCAGATAGGCCTCTTTCAGATTTGCCGAAACCTCCGGCTCTCCCTGCCGCTCCACCACAGAAGAATCCCATTCCAGGATTCCCTGCATGACGACGACCTCCGGTTCGGAAGAAACATACGTATAAGTCACGGAAAAAATCTCTCCCTCTTCGACCAGCACATCCGAAGGCTCCGCCATGACACTCATGAAAAGTTCTCCGGACTCTCTGGTCCCGCACCGCTCACATACTCTTTCCTTCATTCCTGCCTGCGTGATGCTGGCTTCCCGGATGATTTTCCACCCGTTCTCATCTGTGGAACCATCTGTTTTCCAGCTGTGCGCTCCGGCCGCAGGCTGCTCTTCCGTGTCCAGAACCTTCCCGCAGCGTTCACAGCGAAGCTCGCGCAGGCCGTCCTCCAGACAGTTTCCTTCCTTGATGGTAACCCATTCTCCGTCTGAATGGCCAAGCGCGTCTGTTTTTTCATCTTTGACCGTAACACCGCATACTTTACAGACCGTTTTTTCATATCCTGCTTCCGTGCAGGTAGCGTCCTTCCGCTCTGTCTCCAGCTGATCCTCCGGATGGCCGAAATTCACCTGACTGACAGCGGTATCTGTATACCGCTCCGAAGCATTGTGTACCGCCAGGGTCATCTTCATGCTGATTTCCGATGCAGGGTTTCTGCAGTCAGCCAGAACGGTAAATTTGTAAGTTACCGATGCCGACGACGGCAGGTAGCCGCCTGTCAGAACCAGGCCATTCACCGTATTTCCGCCCGATTCGCCCAGCCAGCCTCCGGAATCTTTCAGATTGTCCGAAGGAACAGGATCTCCCTGCCGTTCCAGCACTGACTCATCCCAGGTCAGGATTCCCTGCATAACGGTCACTTCCGGATCACTCGACGTGTATGTATAGGTTACTGTCAGCGTATCTCCCTGCTGAACGGTTGTTTCTGCCCCGACAGAAGAGGTCACTCCTACATTTACCGCAGCCCTGACAGGATATGCGGTAGCAGGAATTGTCCCTGCCAGAAGAAGACCTGTCAGAATCCATGCCAGCTTCTTCCTGATACCGATCATTTTGTCGCACCCCCTGTTTCTGTTTTATCTTCCGTATACCAGATCAATTACCGCTCCGGCATCAAAAACCGTGACAGCGCCGTCGCCGTCCAGATCCGCCAGAGAAATATCCACTGCCGCACGGCCATAGACCATGTCAATAATCAGCCCGGCGTCAAAAACCGTAACTGTCCCATCCCCGTCGATATCACCCGGAACCGACTCCCGGATGGTTACGGTTTTCGATCCCAGAAGAACGTTGCTGCCTCCTCCTACATTAATCGCATAAACATAGACCGGCTGCACTCCTGTTTCACTGACAGTGATGGTGTCATAAAACCCATGATAATTACCGACTCCCGGATGCACTACATTTATATCCGTACGTTCGTCATCTGCAAAGACCTGATAGCAGTGTCCGCTTCCGATATCTCCTCCCACATAAATATCCAGACGGATACTCGCGGACAGATCATCTCTGTCAAAAACCCATCCGCCAACAGTAACAGATTCTGTACCGCCGGTCAGCAAATCCAACGCACCTTCCGGATTATGGCCGCCTGTCGTTCTGAAACTTCCCCGGTCACTGTAATAAGTGGTTCCTCCTGTTATCGCCCAGAACTGATAGGTATAATCAGTACCCGGATTCAGCGCCGTTCCCAGTTCGCCCTGAATATTGTAGTCAATATTCATATAATATCCGGCAACTGTCGTTCCTTCCGATGCCTGTGCAACAAGATTGCCGTTCTGATCCCAGACATTTACTCCGGCATTTGTAAATTGTACGGACCGGTCCGTACTGATTGTGGCATGGATAATTGCGTTATTGTCATCCGTATAGCTGCAGCTGGTTTCCCAGGCGGTGGTCAGGGAAGGGACTCCGCCGCCCCCGCTGAAATTAGGTCTTACAACGCCCCAATATGGATTAGACAGCCCATTATATCTGAAAGTAATTCGCTCAACATACGGATGATTATCAAAATTCTGATGATAAGTCACGTAATCTGATTCATAAATCGCAACATGTCCATACGGATTAGACGAATTTCCCGAATATACCAGAATATCTCCAGGCTGGGGTGATGCACCCTGTATTCTCTGCCAGCCAGATGGTAAAGCATTTGTTGCGTAATCTGCTCCATTACCTGATACACTGTAACCCACCAAATAAATATAGTAGGCTTTAATCAAATCAACACATTGAGCATATGTGCTACTTCCTGGCGAACTACCATCCGCTTCTACCACCGTTCCTACCTTTGCTCTTACCCATACAAGGGCTTCCGACTGAGTGGCAGCTTTTACCTGTCTGGCTGTTTGAGGTATCATCACCA
>DVJR01000135.1 GCA_018716575.1 Candidatus Scatomonas merdavium
CTGAAGAAGAAATACGGCGATAAAATCACCTTCTGCGGCGGTTTTGACAACATGCACGTCCTGGATGTGCCCGGCGTTTCCACCGATGCCGTCAAAAAAGAATACCGGCGGGTCATCGACTCCCTGGCCCCCGGCGGAAGCTACGTGATCTACCCCATCGGCGGAACCTTTAATTTCGTAGGGCCGTTTCTGGAAGAGCACTTCGCGTACGGCATGCACTTTTACGAAAATCCGAACAACCGCTGACCGGATGGCAGAGAAGAGGCTGCCGCAAAAGCGATTTTGAAATGCGAGCAGCCGCCAGATATAGCAATAATCCCCGGGATTATTCTATATCTGGTGATCTGTGCCATTTCCAATCGGCCTTTTGCGACATCCCCCTTCGGATTCATATTTTACAAAAACGGCGTTGAAACCTGTCATATTTTTGCGTATAATAGGAGCAGTACAGCTTTCAAACTTTGCTGAAAGAAGGAACGCATCATGGTTCGATTAATCTTGCTGCTCCTGGCAGCTATTCTCTATCTGATACTGACACTGCCTGTCCTTTTCATCCTCTGGCTGATCGGCAAAAAGAACCCGGATCTTCGGGAGCGGACGGCCTCGGCTATGATCCGCTGGATTTTCCGCGTGCTGCTGGCCGGAGCCGGCGTTAAAGTCACGGTTATAGGACAGGACAGAATACCCTCTGACACCGCCGTTCTTTACGTAGGGAACCACCGGAGTATTTTTGACATTATTCTCACCTATGTGCGGAGCCCCCGCGCCACGGGCTATGTGGCGAAGAAAGAGCTGGGCAAGATTCCCCTTTTCTCTCAGTGGGCCAGATACATCGGCTGCCTTTTCTTTAACCGGAATGACATAAAGGAAGGGATGAAGATGATTCTGGACGGCGTAGCCATGCTGAAGGCCGGGAAGTCCGTTTTCATTTTCCCTGAGGGCACCCGGAATAAAAATGAATCCGACCTGCCGCTGCTGCCTTTCCACGAAGGCAGCTTCAAAATGGCCTCGAAAAGCGGATGTCCGATTGTGCCGGTGACTTTTTGCAACACGATCAATATCTGGGAAGGCCATTTCCCCTGGGTACGCCGGGCGCATGTGGTGCTGGAATACGGGGAACCGATTTATGTCTCAGAGCTCCCGCCGGAGCAGAAAAAGCGTGTCGGCGCTTATACGCGGGAGATTATGGAGAAAATGATGGAGAAAAATCAGAAGCTTTTATAGGCAGAGGAACGGATTTCATTTCTTCCTCACAGCTGACAGAGAGGGAGCAGCGTGCAATATCAGTGACTGCGCGCTGCTCCCTCTCTGTATAGTCGCCCCTGTCCGCTCCGATGCCGCGGCTCCGCTGCCGCGCCCCGCATCTCCGCCATCTAGGGCTCAATATCCTCAAATACCACGATGGATTCGTCTGTTTTCACCAGCTCATATTCTTCCATGCTCCTGACCGTCCAGTCCATAGTCTGCACCCGGTACAGCAGACGGCAGAACAGCAGGCTCACCGTGCGGCGATCCGCCAGATTACAGGAAATAAAGTCCGGAGACGCCAGGAAATTGGTCAGCAGGTTGAACCGCACAAAATCCTGCACCGGATTCAGCTCTGTGCCGCCGTGCTTCACATGGCGTTCCATCATCTGGCCGCGGATATACTCCGGCCTGTGATCCTTAAACCACTTTACAGCCCGGTAATCGAAAGATTCCACAGCAAATACGCCGTCGTAGGAATCCAGCACCTCGCAGACCCTGGCGCAGAGCACGCCGTAATTGTCCATCTCCGTATTCAGCTTCAGCAGCACAGGAACCTGGGCGTCCACCAGCTTCAGGGCTTCTCCCAGGGACGGTATTGACTCTTCCGTACCGGACAGCCTGTACTCCTTCAGCTTCTGCCATAGGGTATTCTCCACTGTGCCTTCTCCGCCGCAGACTCTCCAGAGCCTGCTGTCCCTGAAGATCACCGGAACGCCGTCCCGGCTCAGCCGCACATCCATGACGATTCCGTAGCCATGATCTACCGCCGCCTGAAAAGCAGGCAGGGAATTTTCCGGCACTTTTTTCCTGATATTATAATATCCTCTGTCTGCAAAGTCATACTTCCGGATCTCGCTCATATCCGGCTTTCCGCTGGTTCTCGGCCTGATCGCCAGCGCCCAGGCCGCCGTAGTTCCGGCTGCCAGCGCAAACAGTTTTCTCATCGCTTTACCCATAAAGACATCCCTCCTGTCCGTCTCTGAAATCGTTGCTTCTATGCTTCTCAGTATAAAGGACTGCGCCGGTCATGTCAAATCCTTCATCTGTTATCTTCTGTTTTCCCATACTGTGCTCTTCATACCGATTTTTTCAGATTGCTATTCCTCGATCTGTTTCAGAAGATATCGGCCCACTGTATGAGAAAAACTCTCTATGGACCGGATATAGGCGAAATCCTTTCCGAAAATCCTCCGTTCCGCATCCAGCTCTGTCTCTTCCCCCGCAAATACACCCAGCACGGCCACGCCGTTCTGCCGAAGCCTGCGCACCTCCGTACCGGTATCCACTATGGCGGGTCGGCCCCGGTAAGCTCCCGGGTTACGGGCTCCCGGCCGGTTCACCAGCACATCGTAGGGCTTGCCGTCGCTTAAGACGATCATCACCTTGTTCGTCTCCTCCCGCTGCAGCAGCTCCTGTCCCACCGCCTTAACAGCCAGCCCGTCCCGGTTATTGGAGGAAGCCATGTATTCGAAAATATTCCGGTTCTCCTCCCTGCTGTCCCCGTAATCGCGAAAACGCCGGAGAATGGTATAATCCCAGAAGGTACAGAAGCTGCTGACCCGGAAGGGGATTCCCAGATTCGAAAGCGCCTCACTGATCACATATCCCTGAAGCGCCACCTGTCCCTGCCTCTTCTGCTGGGAACCGCTGGCATCAATCAGCACATCCACCACAAACTCCATGGCGTCATTCTGAATTTTCTTCCGGAATACCCGGGCATCCCGGGAACGGCCAAGCCTCCAGAGCTCCGCCGGCACGATCCTGCCGTGATCGGAGCGGATCTCCTGTTCCTCATCCCGCAGGGTGAAGGCCCTCCGCAGCATATCCGTCAGCACCTGTATATTCCGCTTGACGATCCGGTGACGGTCGTGGTAAACCATGAGGTTCTTATGCTTCTGCTTCTTTGCATATTCATACTGATAATTCCGCACCACCGGATTCTTCAGGATGCCTTCCGTATAATACAGACTGCAGTCTGAGTGAAGCCCCCGGCACATCTGATAATTCCGGCTTTTTTCTTCGGCAGGAGTCAGATAGGTCTTTCCGAAATTCCGCTCCACATAGGTGTACATTTTTTCCAGGGCCTCTTCATCCACCACCACGATTTTCTTCGGAGCATCGGCTCTTTCCTCTCCCTGCTCCTCCTGCTCCGGCGGCTCGTTCAGCTCCAGATTCGTCATGGATTCTGTCACCTTTTCCAGATAAGTCTCCAAAGCCTCTTCGTAGAGCTCTTCCGAGAGAAAATCTTTCCAGGAATACTCCGTCAGCTCTTCCACAGTAACAGCCAGCACCTCTTCCAGCGTTTTCTTCTTTTTTTCAAAATCCGGCTCCACAATCTGATTGTAGAGACTGTCAATGCCGCAGATCAGATCCATGGTCTCTGCCGCACTACGCAGCCGGTGAATTTCCTCCATCCATCCGGCAAGCTGCTTTGTACCATGATACGCTCCGTCCAGCTCCTCCCGGAGCAGAGCCGCCTTGAAATGCCCCAGCGGCGTGGCCGACAGCTCCCGGAAATCCTGCTCCAGAACCTCTTCATACGCCTTTCGCCGCAGCGTGCGGATACCTGCCCTCTCCCGGTCCATTCTGGAACCCACAGCCTCCTCCACGCAGAGCTGGGCCACTGTCATCAGCGGCCCTTCATAAGCATGGCAGTATATTTTTTTTACCAGATACATGGCCAGAGCGTCCCGGTCAAAATACCGGGCCAGGCCCCCCTGCTTGATACCGTCATACAGCGCCATATCAGGAGAACGCAGAAAAGCGTCCGCATCCGGTCTGATCTCCAGAGTATAGTCCCCGCTGACTGTCCACATAAGATTCCGTATTCTGTTCTCCAGCTCCATCCGGTGTTCTTCCAGAAATGCTTCTGTTTTCATCCGCGCCTCCCTAACCGGCAAAGACATCACTTCGGGTCCAGTCCTCAGGGATCCGCATGCTCACCACATCCCGCACGATTTCCTTTTCAAACAGATCGAAGCACTTGTTGATAATGCCCATCTGCACCGCCAGGAACGGCTTCAGCCCCTGGCGCACGGTGCGGGCCGCCGCAATCAGCCCCCGGAGATCCAGCGCCTTGGTGGAAATTTCCGCGTTTTCCGCCTTCAGCTGCAGATCCAGAAAAAGACCGATCCACTGCTTTCTCGCTTCCTCCTTCATATCGGGGAACATCTCCTTCAGGATATAGTCCAGCGTTTCCTCCGACTGGGGCGGCATGTCGATCACCAGAAAACGGGACACCAGCGCTTCGTTCAGCTCTTTCGTTCCCGCGTAGCCGTAATTCATGGTTCCGATAAAGCGGGCCGCCGGGTGGAGATCAATCTTCTCATAGCCCGGCACGTCAATGCTCCGCCTGTAATCCAGAGTGGCGTGCAGAACGGAAACCGCGTCGTTTTTCGCCATGTTGATTTCATCGAGAATCCCGAAGCCGCCGTACTGAGCACACCGGTAAATACTTCCCTTCCGCAGCTCCACCTCGTTATTGCGGAAAGTATCTGTGCCGATCAGCTCCGCGCTGCTGGTGTTCACATGGAAGGACACGTTATAGGACGGCCTCCCGAAAATGTAGGCCAGATTCTCCGCCAGCACATTTTTCCCCGTGGCTTTGGCGCCGGTCAGCAGCAGATTTTCCCCCTCCAGCAGGCCGGAAATGGCCATCTCCAGAATTTCTCTTCCATAAAACGGGATCATTGGCTTCACCACCCGCGCTCTGACTTCTTCCTTCACTTCATATTTCTCTGAAAATTTCTCCACGGCGTCAATCAGCGACGGACTGACGCCCTGTTCCTGCAGAAATTCAAATTCCGGCTTCATCTCTTTCGTTCCATTCCTTTCATGGTCTCTATTTTTCAAAAGCTTTACTGTATCAGCATTCACTCAGGCCTTGTATATAAAGTCGCAGCTTCGCTGCTCCTCAGAGTATTATAGCATGAATGACAGGGCAAAACCAATGAAAAACCAATGAAAAAATGCATTTTTTCGTTGACAAACTCACGCAAATACGCTATGATATTTGATGTTGACAAAATCAATACTGATCATGTGCGTTTAGCTCAGCTGGATAGAGCGTTTGGCTACGGACCAAAAGGCCGGGGGTTCGAATCCTCTAACGCACGGACGAAAAAGCACCTGCAGCAATGCAGGTGCTTTTTGCTCACTATAATTTCTTTTAAACCGGCATTTTATTTCTGCTGATCCAGAAGCGTAATTCCGCTACCTGCTGATCTCCATAGCAATCCGATAAAATACCGGATCTTCCATGGCGGCTTCATAATCCTGATAGCCGGCCAGCACGCCAAACAGATTATGCTGCGGCACACGGAGCCCATCCATGTGATACTGATTTGAAATCATGAAGCACTCCTTTTCCGGGAGAAGCTCCATATTCTGTTGAAGCCGGCGCATTTTTCTGTTGGAAATGGTATTTGCCTCGATAATCAGCACGTAGGCGTCCGATTCCTCCATCAGCGCTAACGTCTGTTCATCCAGACTGCTTCCCAGATCCAGAATCAGGCAGGAGAAATCTCGCTTTTCCTTCAGAATAGAAATCAGATTCCGCATCTCCGCCGCGCCAATGCCCAGAGAAGGCAGAGTTTTTTCAAAAGGCAGCAGAAAAGAAATTTCTTCCTGGCCGATGTTCTGCAAAATCGACCAATACGTCTCCTCACCGGGTTCCTTCAGCTGCTCCGCCAGTTTTTCATCTGCAAAGTCCTCACAGCTTAAATAAGCAGCAATACTCTGCAGGGAATCACAGCCGATGACCAGCACTGACTGATCCAGCTTCTTCAGTTTCCGGCCCAAAGCCATGGCAACCAGACTCTTTCCACAGCCGCCCAGCGGAGAGTACACAGCGATCACCTTTGTCTCCGGCTTTTCGTCCGGCAGGATTTCCTCTCTTTGCGCTGTCTCTTCAGCTTCCATGAACTGCTCCAAAGCCTGCATGATTTCATCCACAGGCAGATATTTCATCATCCTTCGGATATTCTCCGGATATTCTTCCTCAATTCCAATCTCCTGTGCCAGCAGCAGAATATGATGAATGGTATGTTCCTCCAGCTGCGGGCCGTAAAAACTGCTGTCCGCCACCAGAATATTGATGGTTCTTGCCGAGCGGAAATACGCATCCGCATAGGCCGGGTCCGTAATGATCTGAATCCGCGCCCTGGAAGCAAACCGCCGTACCAGCTCACTCTCCAGAGTTTTTACATAACCGTAATCGCTGTCCAGCAGTACAAGTCCTATATCCTGTCTCATTCCGGACTACCTCCTATTCCACGTTGAATGTGCAGTCTGCAAAGCGAAGCACGCTGCCCTTCCCGATAGGCACCTGACTTCTCGGAGCAATTTTCTGATCGTTGACAAATGTGCCATTGGCACTGTCCATATCCATCACGTAAAAACTGATCTCATTCCATCCCACTATCGCATGCAGGGGACTGATTGTGTTAACTCCCGATATGATTCCATCAGCCTGCTCCGCATCCGAACCGAGGCGAAACTCCTCATGCCCGATCTGAAAAGTCAGAGCCTCCGGCGTATTGACGCTTTTCAGCACGATTTCCTCATCCTCCTCCGGCATCCGGCGTTCCAGCGCATCCTGCAGACTTTTCCAGTTTCCGAACGCCCTCTCCTTCTGGAATTCAATCTGACGGCAGACCTCGGCTCCCCCCTCCGTATGCTCCAGCATCTCCTCCAGAATCGCATAAACTCTCTTCAAATAAATCTGGCTTGTCAGAGATTCCGCGGGAATAACCGCAGGAAGGCACAGAAGAAACACCTGCCCGCTGCCGTTAAGATAAATACTGTCCACATCCCAGACCAGATTTTCCAGTGAAATGGCGGAAAATCCTTCCAATTCCTTAATCCGCTCCAGTATTTCCTTACCTACACGGCAGATCTCATCCAGATCCATATCTTTCAGCCTGTCTCCCAAAACCTCACAGCCATCCGTAAAGTAAAACAGCTTGATTTTATCGTTAAACCGTATCCACGTACAGGGAAGCAGGCCCTTATCTTCTCCTGTCTCCAGAAAATGATACGCCTCCCGATCCAGCAGCTCTTCTGAATTCAATATAAATTCTCTCATGGCCCCTCCCTTTTTCTGTTTTCTCTATCCTATTGTACCTCATGGCAGAGAAATTGACAAGAAAAAAGGCGCCGCGGAAGCGGCAGCCATTTTTCAGATCGCAGCTATTTTCTGCACTTTTTGCAGTTTTTTCCTCCTCCGCAGCCGCAGTCGCAATACTGGCCGCGGCGACACCTCCGGATTTTCCGAATCAGAATCAGCGCTGTACAAACACCCACAGCCGTCAGGATCAGAATATCGCCTGCATTCATAGAAGCATTCCTCCTATCTGATACACCAGGAACGTCATAACCCAAGCCAGCAGCAGCTGAAATACGATGCAGATTCCCGTAAATTTCCAGCTTCCCGATTCTCTTTTAATTGTGGCCAGCGTAGCAATACAGGGTACATACAGCAGGCAGAACAGCATCATGCAGTACGCATTTAAAGGCCCAAAGCCCATAGTTCCCAGGGTTGCTCCCAGGCTTGCCATTCCTGCCTGGGAAGTTACATTGCTGATGCCAAACAGCACGGAGCAGCTGGATACAACTACTTCTTTTGCCGAAATGCCCGCGATCAACGCCACGACGATCTGCCAGTAGCCCAGTCCCACCGGCTGGAATACAGGCACAATCACCCGGCCAATGGCCGCGCCGAAGCTCTGAGTGATATCCGTGGTATAGCCGCCGGCCCCGAAATTCAGCAGAACCCACATGACAATGGATGCCAGGAAGATAGTGGTTCCGGCCTTCGTCAGATAATCCTTTACCTTCTCCCAGACATAAATAAACACCGTGCGCCCGCTGGGAGCCTTATATTCCGGCAGTTCAATCAGCAGATTATAGGTAGATTTTCTCCGGTCCAGCAGATGCATAATCAACGCTGCCAGAATCGCCATCAGAAGGCCTATCACATACATGGAATACGCCGCTATCATGGCGTTGTCCCCGAAGAAGATCTCCGAAAGCAGCACGTAGATCGGCAGCCGTGCCGAACAGGACATAAGCGGCGTCACCAGCATGGTTTTCAGACGGTCACGCCGGTCCTCCAGGGCCCGTGAAGCCATAACAGCCGGAACGCTGCAGCCGAAGCCCAGAATCATCGGGATAAAGGCCCTGCCTGACAGCCCTACCTTTCCCATAATTCCATCCATTACATAAGCAGCTCTCGACATATAGCCGCTGTCTTCCAGAAACGCCAGCGCCAGGAAGAGGATAATGATATTCGGCAGAAATGTCAGAATACCACCCACTCCGGAGATGATGCCGTCTACCACCAGCGAAGTGACGGCAGCGCTTATTCCTGCCGCTTCCATGCCGCCCCGGACGCTGTCCGATACCCAGGACAGAAACACAGACATATAATCCTTCAGCCAGTCGCCCAGCGTAAAAGTCAGCAGGAACACCAGAGCCATAATTCCCAGGAAAATAGGAAATCCCAGCCACCGGTGAGTCAGAATCCGGTCTACCCGGTCAGTGGACGCTTCCTTTTTCTCCTTATTGACCAGCACCTCTGAAACAATTTCATCAATAAAATCGTATTTCTGATTAATGATTTCCGATTCATAATTGCAGGAAAAGTCAGACGGCAGATCAATGGGATACCGCTCTGTCACGGTTTTATCTCCCTCCAGAATCTTAATGGCATGCCAGCGGTGGTTGAAAAGGTCAGGATATTTTTCCTTCAGCCTTTCCTTGATGATATCTATCTTGTCTTCAATCTCATCGCTGTAAACCATGGCAAATTCCTTATGGTGATCATGGATATGCCGGCTCTCTTTTTCCTGTTTCTCATGATGGTGGATCATCGGGGTCACTTCCTCATGATTCCTGTGATGAACCGCAGCATGCATCAGAATATCCAGACCCTTCCGCTTTCTGGCACTGACCGGAATGACCGGAATACCCAGCATTTCAGGCAGTCGGTGCAGGTCTATCTCCATACCGCGTTTTTCCACAATATCCATCATATTCATGGCCATAACCACAGGTCTGCCCAGCTCAATCAGCTGCAGAGTCAGATAGAGATTCCTCTCCAGAGACGAAGCGTCCACCACATCTATGATTACGTCACATTCGCCGCTCATAGCGTACTCCCGGGCCACCTGCTCTTCCATGGTATAAGAAGTCAGACTGTAAGTACCCGGCAGATCCACCAGTTTCATATCATAATTTTTATATTTGAAGGAACCTTCAACCTTTTCCACCGTAACGCCCGGCCAGTTCGCCACTTTCAGATTAGCTCCCGTATAGGCATTGAACAGCGTAGTTTTTCCGCAGTTTGGATTTCCCACAAAACCAATCTGTATCTGTTCTCTTTCACTCATGCACCGGCGCCTCCTTTACCTGAATATTTTCCGCAATATTCTTTCCAAGTGCAAAGCGGGTGCCTCTTACTTTGACAATTACAGCGCCATGACGTTTTTTATTCATCATAGCGATGACTGTCCTGCAGGTCATGCCGAGAGCTTCCAGCCGACGCTCTGTCTCCAGCGCCAGATGCATCTCCTGTACTTCGTATTTTTTCCCCGTTTCTCCTTCGTTCAGCTGCATAATAATCCTCTTTTCTGTTAGGTTATCCTAACTTTCAAAAGAATCATATCATACTTGCGCAAAGATTGCAATATAATTATTGGCCTGTCAGGCTCTCCGGACTTTTCCTGCAGCACAGTCCGGAAAGAGCGGGCAAAGGATTCCTGCCGGCTAACTTTCACAGGCAGCCGATACAAAACCGGCTGCCCGCTGTATTCGCTGCACTGTGATTAAAAAAGCTTCTGTCAATATTCTTTTTTCCGGTACAGTGCCAGAGAAATCAGGCAGGAGGGAATCAGGCAGACGAATCCGACCGCCGGAAAGAAATAGATGTACCGCATCAGCATCCGGTTCAGCTCCGGATCATCCGGCGACAGGCCGATCACATGGCTGCAGAGATAGACGGCGCCAAAGACCAGCACCAGAATGACGATCATCACCAGCCTTCCGCTGCTGCTCCCGAAGCGGTAAAGCACCGGTATGACCAGCGCTTCCATCAGAAATACCACGCCGGCGATGCACAGCGCCAGAAACAGCATTTCGTCGGGCAGAGCTTCCCCTCTCACCGCGTAATAAATCCACATGACAAGCGCGCCGCCGCCCACGGCCGCCAGGCTCACCAGCAGCGTCGACAGATAACGGGCCAGAACAACCCGGCCCAGAGATACCGGAAGAATCCGCTCCATCATCTGCCAGTGGCAGCCCTCGTCCCCGGCGAAGGCCTGAATCGGATAAATCATGCTGACAACACAGCCCAGGGTCAGCAGAATCCCTGGCTGATCCCAGAAAAAGCACAGCACACAGTACACGACGATAATCGCCAGATAATATCTCACCTGTTTCTTCATGAACAGAAAATCCTTCAGCACCAGTCCGCTCATACTCTCTCCCCCTTAATCAGATGCAGCATGATTTCATCAATGGAAGGCCGGTCCGCCTCTGCGTTCCGCCCCAGCCGCTCCCGGTCCACCAGCGCCGACACGCCGAATCCGGAATGGCATACGGCCAGCACAGCATCCCGCGGAAGCGCCTCCAGCTCGCCGCTCCTTCCCCGCCAGATACCATACTGGTAGATCAGCTTATCCTTCTGTTCGTCCAGAATGACCCGGCCATTGTGGAGCATCACCACGTAATCCGCGATTTTCTCCAGATCGCTGGTGATGTGCGTGGAAAACAGTATGCTGTGCTGCTCATCCATGATAAAATCCTGAAAAATCTCCAGAATCTCATCGCGCACTACCGGATCCAGACCCGAGGTGGGTTCATCCAGCAAAAGGAGCCTGGCCCTGTGGCTTAAGGCCACCGCAAGCTGCAGCTTCACCTGCATGCCCCGGGACACGTTTTTATAAGATTTGTTCCGGTCGATGCCCAGGCGGTCCAGATAGCGGAAAAACGTCTCCTCCTGCCAGTTCCGGTATATTTTCCGGTACATGCTGTTGATGTTTTTTCCCGTCATATCCTGCTGGTATGCCATCTCCGCAAACACCACGCCGATGTCCTCCCGGTCCGCGCTGCGCGCTTCCTTCCCGAAAATTCTTACCGTGCCGCTGTCTTTCCGGGCAATATCCAGAATGCACTTCAGAGTCGTTGTCTTTCCGGCGCCGTTTTCGCCCACAAAGCCCATAATACAGCCCTTCGGCAGAACCAGATCCACCTGCTCCAGAGCGAATTTGTCATACCGTTTGCACAGGCCGCGCACTTCCAAAATATTCTGCTCTTCCATTTTCTAATCCTCTTCATACAAAGTTTTCAGAAGCTCCGTCATCTCACCCAAAGAAATCTCATTCCTCCGGGCAAGCTCTACCGCCAGAGAGAGCTTCTCCTCCACCATCCGCAGCTTTTCCTCCTGCAGAAGCTGGCGGCTCTTCCCCGCCACAAAACAGCCTTTTCCCGGAACGCTTGTCACATAGCCCTCCCGCTCCAGCTCTTCATAGGCCCGTTTCGTCGTAATCACGCTGATTCGCAGTTCTTTCGCCAGCAGCCGCAGAGAGGGCAGCGCTTCCCCGCTCTCCAGCTCGCCGTTCAGAATCAACTGCTTAATCTGTGAGGTGATCTGTTCGTAGATCGGCACCTCACTGCTGTTGTGTATTGTTATTTCCATAAGGTATACCTCGCAGTTAACTGTATATATACACTATATACAGTTATATACAGTTTGTCAAGAGCTTTCGGAAAATTTCTCCGCCGCTTTTTCTGCCGCAGGAAATATCTTCTTTTCCCGCCGGTGTCAAGGGCCAAAACTTTATAAAATTTTTCCCGCCGGCGCATAGGCGGCCCTCAGAGTGAGAATTCTTTTAGTGAAGCACCACATCAGGCACTGCATCGGCCGCTGACGCGGCCATAAGTCTGTTCTTCAGGAGGTTTCTGACTATGGCGTTTAATAAAGTGGAAATATGCGGAATCAATACATCCAGGCTCCCCGTGCTCACCAACGAGGAAAAAGACATCCTTTTCCGAAAAATCAAGGAAGGAGACCGCAAGGCCCGGGAGACGTATATCAAAGGCAATCTTCGGCTGGTCTTAAGCGTCATCAAACGCTTTTCCGGCAGCAGCGAAAATGCCGACGATCTTTTTCAGATCGGCTGCATCGGCCTTATGAAAGCCATTGACAACTTCGACACTTCTCTGGGCGTGAAATTCAGTACTTACGCGGTTCCCATGATCATCGGAGAAATCCGCCGCTATCTGCGGGACAATAATTCCATCCGTGTATCCCGTTCTCTGCGGGATACCGCATACAAAGCCATCTACGCCCGGGAAATCTATGTGAAAAAGAATCTCCGCGAGCCCACCATTATGGAAATCGCGGAGGAAATCGGCATCGACAAAGAGGACATCGTCTACGCTCTGGACGCCATCCAGAGCCCCATGAGCCTCTTCGAGCCCGTCTATACAGAAGGCGGCGACACCCTCTATGTCATGGATCAGATCAGTGACAAGAAAAACCGGGAGGAAAACTGGGTGCAGGATCTGGCCCTGCAGGACGCCATCGCCCGCCTGAATCCCAGGGAAAAGCACATCATCGAGCTTCGCTTCTTCGAGGGACGCACCCAGATGGAGGTGGCCGCCGAAATCGGCATCTCCCAGGCCCAGGTCAGCCGTCTGGAAAAAAACGCGCTGAAAACCATGCGGAACTACCTGGCGGAAGGGTAACCGCGCCCCGGCAAGAGCCGGCGGTATGTCCGGCGAAGCGGCGGGCGGCGTGCTCTCCTCTCTCCGGCCGACTTTTCGCCTCCGGCACGCCTGTTTCCTTCCGACAGGCCTTTCCCGAAGCTGCAGACCTGCCGCCTTCTCCGCACAATGGCCAGTTTTTCCGTTTACAGCTCTTTCGTCTCTTTCTTTATGCTGGCAAGATACTGCGGGGTAATTCCGCAGATCTCCAGAATCTGCTGATCCGTATACTTCTGAGAAATCATATTCTGTATAATCTGCCGTACGCTCTGCTGCATTCCCTCTTCCCGGCTCCTGCTCAGCATTTCTCTAATTGCAGTGCACATATCCACATTCTCCTTTCTCTTTCCTGCCATTTCCGCCCTCTTCTTCAGCTCCGGTATGTTCAGGAAGGTTCCGATCAGCTTGACCCGGTCCGGCTCCAGGGAGCTGTAATGCTCCTCCCGGCGCTTCAACAGGCTCTCCAGTTCTTCAGAATTTCCCATGACGCCCAGCAATTCAAAAACCTCCCGGAGCCCCGGCCGGATAATCTCCCGGCCGCCGAATACGGCACCGTTAAACAGGTCCGCGAACACCTCCGGAACCGACAGCTCTTCATACACCTCGGCGTCGTAGGCGCCCAGTTTTATACTATTGCTCTTCATACGCTCCTCCTTCCGAAGGACCGCACAGACTTCCTGCCCCGATTATACCGGATTTTCAAAAGAACTACAATATATGTAGCTGAAATGAGCGTCAGAACTGCAGAAATGACAACGACCCTTCTGTATCATTACAAAAAATGGAAAATCTGGCGATACGCCATAAGAATAAAAAAGATTTCAGTGATTGCATTCTATCACAGTTATTTTTAAAAAGCAACCGGGATTTCCGCTCCGACGAAAGACTCCGCCGAAAGCCCCAGCGAAAGACAGCGCCGGGAAAGAGCGCAGGAAGGAGCTGTCTCAACAGGACTTGCGCGTGTTGTAAGCCCCTTCCGTTTTTTGTCCCGGCGCGCTCTCTGTCAGAGCGGAATCACTCATACCTCACAATCTCTTTTTTCAGCCGTTTCATGATTCTCTTCTCCAGTCTGGAGATATAAGACTGGGAGATGCCCAGCAGGTCGGCCACCTCTTTCTGGGTTTTTTCACGCCCCTCCGGCATATTGATGCCAAACCGCAGCTTCACGATGGTCTGCTCCCGGTCGGAGAGCTTTCCGATGGCTTTCCCCAGAAGGTTCTTTTCCACCTCATCCTCCAGCCCCCGGTAGATCACATCCTCGTCCGTGCCCAGAATATCGGACAGCAGCAGCTCGTTTCCGTCCCAGTCCACGTTCAGCGGCTCGTCGATGGACACCTCCATCCGCGTCTTGCTGTTCCGCCGCAGATACATGAGGATTTCATTTTCAATGCAGCGGGAAGCGTAGGTAGCCAGCTTGATCTTTTTCTCCGGGTTGAAGGTATTGATGGCTTTGATCAGGCCGATGGTGCCGATGGAGATCAGATCCTCCACCCCCACTCCCGTATTGTCAAATTTCTGAGCGATATAGACCACCAGCCGCAGGTTATGTTCGATCAGCTCTGATCTGGCTTCACTGTTTTCCGGATCAGCCAGACCGGCTATGGCCTTCGCTTCCGCTTCCGGAGACAGCGGGGACGGCAGCACATCCGTCCCGCCGATATAGTACAGTTCCCCGGTTTTTCCAAAGACGACCGGAGTGAATCTTGGTAACATACGCAGCCGAAACCGGTTCGGCAGTGCAGCGTGCATAATCATGATGCATTCCTCCTAACTGTTTATCAGATTTGGATTCAAAATCATCTGATAGCTCCGGGGAGAAGAACTACGCTCTCTGTCGATGGCGATCACCGGTCGGGTGACAACCCTGCTCGTATTTCCATTTTCCAGATACAGACAGTCCAAAATCACAGCCGGAAGGCAGCCCTCCCGGCATCCGACGCTCCGGAACGGAATATAATGGGGATGGATTCCGGCTAGAAGCTCCGGCCGTTCCCCTTTGCGGCATCCGCAGAATGCCTCCAGTTCCTTCTGCAGTTCCAGGGAAAATAATTCTTTTATCAGAGAATAGCTGATTACGGAAACCGGCTTGCGGCAAGTGGCGTCCCACAGTCCGTTTCCCGTATCGTAAAGTCCTTTTACCTCTTTACAGACCCCGCTCTGGCACAGCACCACCTTCCAGATTCTGGAATGGTGTTCCTGCAGAAGCCCGTACAGCCACAGCAGAAATGTGGTCAGCCCGTAAGCCGCCGCGCCCCAGAGCACGGCTCCTTTCAGGACTTCCGTTCCCGCAAAGCGGCGCAGAAACCGCCATACAGCGCTCAGAAGCGCCGCCGACAGATACAGGCAGAAAAGGCCCTGTAAAAAACGCTTTTTATCTTTGATTTTGCAGCCAAACCTTACCATTAATGCAGTAACAGCCACAGAAACCAGTACGGTATTCAGAAGGGGATATTTTCGGAAAAAGATTACGCCCAGGCAGGCCAGGCCCGCGCCGGCCGCGGCGGCCGCCAGACACCTGAAATGAGTGGCAGAGCATTTCAGAAGCCTGACCGAGAGCCGCAGCAGGAAATAATCCATCAGCAGATTTTCCAGGAAGAACACATCGATGTAAAGTTCATAGCGCATGAAATACCCCCTGTATCCTGTGAACACTTACTGGAATAAGCAAGTTTCATTATAGGTTACAGGGGGTATTTATTTTGTCAAAACCCGTGTGTCGAAAGAAAGAGAGTTTCGACAGGTTGGGACAGAAGCCGTTCCGTCTGGCGCGGCAGATGACAAAGTCACAGCAGCTCCAGCATCCGCCGCAGTTCTGCCGCCGGAAGCTGGCCCGGAGCCGAAGCGGCGCCAGCCGTTCCGAAGGTCAGGGCAGAACCGGTCAGCCGCCCGCTGACCCGGGAGACCGCGCCCAGCCGCCCCATGGACATGGTGATCAGGGGCCGTTCCGTCCGGCCGTCCATCTCCGCCGTCACCTCCAGCAGCGCCAGCACATCGCCGGGGCAGGAGGGCATCACCGCCAGCTTCAGAATGTCCGCGCCGGTCCGCTCCAGCTCCTCCAGCACGGAAAGCATCTCCGCCCGATCCGGCGTCCGGCTGAAGAAATGGCAGGAGGCAGCCACAGGCTTTCCGGCTTTCTGAACAGCCGCCACAAGGCTTTCGGCGTCCAGGCCGTCCATGCACCCCTCCACGTCGATCATGTCCGTTTCCGGCCTCTCCGCCGCCCACAGATTCAGCTCCCGGTAGGCTTCTGTCGAAATCGCCCGGTTTCCGCCTTCCGCCGCGCTACGGAAGGTGAAAAGGATCGGAATCTGTCCGCAGATGTCGGATACGGCGGTCAAAACTTTTTCCGCAGCCTTCCGCTCTCCTGTTTTTTCGTAAAAATCCGCACGCCATTCCAGCAGATCCGGCTTCTCCGCCGCCGCGGCGCGGGCCTGCTCCAGGATTTCCCGCTCCGTCACGCCCGTCACCGGAATGCAGATTTTCGGAACGCCGTCGCCCAGCGCCGTCTGTTTTAATACAACTGTCTTTTTATTATTCATTTCATACCTCTTTCGTCCTTTTCCGGGCTTCCGCTCCGCTCCCGCACAGAAAGCCGCCGCCTTTGCCCTGATACCAGGAAATCGTCCATTGCATTTCAATCCGCGCCCTGCTCAGGGCGCGCCGTTTCTGAAACCTTCTCACTCATTTTAATATATTTCCCGACGCAGGACAACCGAAAATAATCAATGCACAGATTACCGCAATGTGCTACAATAGCCTTATCTTTTGATTATGAATACGGAAAATTCTCAGGAGGGATTTTATGGAACAGAATTTTTCAATCACAGGCCGCACGGGCCTGACGGGACTTCTGGGCAGCCCGGTGGCTCACAGCCTGTCGCCGCTTATGCACAACGAGGCCTTCCGGCAGCTGGGCCTGGATTATGTATATCTCTGCTTTGACGTGAAAGAGGCCAAGCTTGAAACGGCTGTCCAAGGCCTGAAGGCCTGCGGAATCCGGGGCTTTAACCTGACCATGCCCGACAAGAACCGGATGGCGGAGCTGGCGGACGAGCTTTCTCCCGCCGCGTCCATCATCGGAGCTGTCAACACGGTGGTCAATGAAAACGGCCGGCTCATCGGCCACAATACCGACGGAACCGGCTTCATGCGCTCTGTAGCCGATGCAGGGCTGTCCATACAGGGCGCTTCCATGACCATCTTCGGCGCCGGCGGCGCTTCCACGGCCATCTGCGCCCAGGCGGCGCTGGACGGCGTGAAAAATCTGTACATTTTCGCACGCCCTGCCAGCCGTTTCCACCAGCGCACGCTGCGTCTCGTGGATACGATTAACCTCTCCACCGGATGCCGCGCCGTTCTCTGCGACCAGGCCGACCGCGCCGCGCTGAAACAGGCCCTGGAAAAAAGCAGCCTGCTGGTTAACGCCACCTCTGTGGGCATGGCCCCCGACACCAACCGCTCCATTCTGGAGGACGCCTCCCTGCTCCGGCCGGAGCTGACGGTAGCAGACATTATCTACAATCCGCGGGAAACACTTTTTCTGCGTCAGGCAAGGGAAGCCGGATGCCGCGCCTTTAACGGCATGTACATGCTGCTCTATCAGGGCGCAGAAGCCTTCCGGCTCTGGACCGGACAGGAAATGCCAGTGGAAAGCATCCGCGAAAAATATTTTAAACGCTGAATACGGAGGGAACTATGGGAACATTTGCATCTGATACATCCGGAAGGACGGCGGCGGACTGGGGCAAGGCTCTTCTGATTCTGCTGGCCGGACTAACTATCGCTCATCTGGGAGTCACACTGTTCCTGCAGGCCAACATGGGAACAGATACATTTACCGTTCTGATTCAGGGACTCTCTCTCTGTACAGGACTTACCGTTGGCACGGTCCATGTAATCGTTCTGTGTCTGCTGATGGTCGTCATGCTGCTGACTACCAAAGGTTACGTCAAGCCCGGAACCGTTGTCTGCGCTTTCTGCGGAGGCCCTATCATTGATTTTTTTACCTGGCTTCTGCGGGATCTGATCAACAGCGGCTCGCCTCTGGCAGTCCGGATCGTCAGCATGGTAGCCGGCTGCATCATTCTGGCCCTGGGTATGTCCGTCGTCATCAACAGCAATGCCGGCACCGGCCCCAATGATCTGATCGCTCTGATCCTCTCAGACAAAATCCCGCGCATCCAGTTCCGCTGGATACGGATTCTCTGCGATCTCTTCTTCGTAGTCGCAGGATTCTTCCTGGGCGGCACTGTCGGCGCCGGTACAATCGTAGCCGTCTGCCTTACAGGGCCTCTGGTACAGTTCTGGCTGCCTCTCTCAGCCCGCCCTGTCCGGGCGCTTCTCCGCAGACCGGAAGAATAATCCGGGGGGCGGCTTCCGGCCGTCCCGTCAGAAAATATGGCTGTCTCACAAAAGCCGCTTTGAAACACAAGCAGCCGTCAGATACAGAAGAATCCAGAACATTCTTCTGTATCTGACGGCACGCATCACTTTCAGCGGCTTTTTGAAACAGCCACATTTTTGCAGTTCTTTTGGATACCGTTTATTTTCTCTTCAGGAAATCCGGAATCTGGATGTCCTTCTTCGGCACATTGCTGGTGATCGGCGCAGAAGACCTCGGCGCGGTGAAATTCGGCGCTGCCTGCTGCTGCGGCATCTGGAAGGTGGGCATCTTCACGCCTGCGTTGGTGAAAGCACTCTTCCGGGTAGCTTCCGCCGCCTTCTTCGCATCGGCTACGCTGGCCTGACGCGCGGTGGCATCGTCCAGTCCGGTGGCAATAACGGTGATCCGCGCCGTATCCGGAACGGAATCGTCGTACATGGCGCCAAAGATAATGTTGGCGTCCTCGCCTGCCAGGTTCTGCACATAGCTGGCCGCATCGTTGGCATCCATCAGGCTGATGTCGCCGGAGATGTTGATGATCACGTGGCTTGCGCCCTCGATAGTGGTCTCCAGCAGCGGGCTGGATACAGCCTGCTGTACGGCCTCCAGAGCCTTGTCGTCGCCCTTGGCCTCTCCGATGCCAATATGGGCGATGCCCTTGTCGGTCATGACGGTCTGCACGTCGGCGAAATCCAGGTTGATCAGAGCCGGCAGGTTAATCAGGTCCGTAATGCCCTGCACCGCCTGCTGCAGCACTTCGTCCGCCTTCTTCAGAGCCTCCGGCATGGTGGTTCTGCGGTCCACGATCTCCAGCAGCTTGTCATTCGGAATGACAATCAGCGTATCTACGTTCTGTTTCAGCTTCTCAATTCCCATAAGCGCATTGCTCATACGGGTCTTTGCTTCAAATCGGAAGGGCTTCGTCACAACACCGACGGTCAGGATCCCCAGCTCCTTGGCCAGTCCGGCCACTACAGGGGCCGCACCGGTTCCGGTTCCGCCGCCCATACCGCAGGTCACGAATACCATATCGGCGCCTTCCATGAGCTGCTTCAGCTCTTCGACGCTCTCCTCGGCGGCTTTCTCCCCTACCTCGGGCTTCGCTCCCGCTCCAAGCCCTTTCGTAATCTTCTCTCCTATCTGAAGGACTGTCGGCGCCTTGCAGAGCGTCAGCGCCTGTTTATCCGTATTCACACCGACGAATTCCACTCCGCCGATGGATTCTTCCACCATTCTGTTTACTGCATTGTTCCCGGCTCCCCCGACGCCAATGACGATGATCTTCGCAGATGATTCTGCTTCGTTTGTCATAATCTCTAACAAAGTACTTCCTCCTTCACAGCTTACGCCTATTTATATTCTCCTCGAAATGTCTCTTAATACTTCGGCAGTTACGTATACAGATATATAATATAATCTATTTCCGAAATTAGCAACAGTTTTTTTCGATTTTTTCCGCATTTTTTGTTGCTCAGAGTTATGGTTCACAGCCGATACGGATATAGAAACAGCCGCGTCATGCCTGCATGTAAGCGGCTGTGAATCGCGGCTGCCCCGGGACACCTCTTCCCACACCTAGGACTCCGTGTCAAAAATGATGTTCTGCGTCTCTTCCGTATAATCCTCCAGGTGCAGCGTTCCTGCCAAGCCATCCAGCTTTGGCAGAATGGCGGCTACCCGGGTCATCTTCTCCTCCAGCTCCTGATCTGTTCCCAGAGCGATCTTCACATTCCCGTAATAAAGAGTCATGGACTGATCCTCTGCGAATTCCACGTAATCCGGCTGGATATCATACCTGTCAATCATCCTCGTCAGCGCCAGTATGGTGTTAAAAACAGACGTATCTTCCACCGGAAGGATTTCGCCCACAGCCACACTGTCAAAGGAAAGCCCTGTGATCAGCGGCACATCCGTCAGCGCCGGCCGGTATCCGCTGTCTGATGACGTTTCGCTTTCCGAATCCGTTTCCTGGCTCTCGGTCGTCACCGGATCTGCCGAGAGGACTCCGCCGGCATCCGATGCGGACGAAGTGTCTGAGGTACTTCCTTCCGCATTTCCTGATGTATCGCCTGTACCCGCACTGTCCGCAGAGATAGCCTCCTGTCCGGACTGAGACTGCGTTTCCTGACCGGATGAAAAAGCAGAAGAGAAAGCAGAGCTGTCCGCAGCTGTTCCGGCATTACCGCTTTCACCGCCCGACGCACTTTCAGATGTCAGAGCCTCCAGCACCAGTCCATCCTTATCGAAATAGTAATCTGTTCCATCCTTCTGCACATACCCGATGGGCTGTTTCTCATTTACATGAAGCCTCACCGAATTCCGGTCCAGATACTCCACATCTACAGACTCCATAAATGGTATATCATTCAGAGCAATATGACTCTGAAATGTGGAAAGCAGCAGAGAATTATGGCCGAAAAAGCCCTGCAGAGCCATATCCTCCACCTCTTCCTCTGTATAGCGGGTGTTTCCCACTACTTCCACATCAGTAATATAAAACAGTCCCCAGAAAATCAGAAAGGCCAGAAGCAGGGCGCCAATAATGCCCAATATGATACGGCGCTTTACTTTTTTTGACAGTTTTCTGTAATTTGATCTGTGTTTACGCATTGATACTCCCGCATATTCTGCTGATTTTACCGCCCAGCAGAGTAATGTTCTTTTCCAGCTGTTCATACCCCCGGTCAATATATTCCGGATGCAGAATCTCCGTCCTGCCTTCCGCTGCCAGACCGGCCGCTACAAGGGCCGCTCCACCCCGCAGATCCCAGGCACAGACCCCGGCTCCCCGCAGCCTGCCGCCGGATATCTCAAGCACGTTTCCGTCCCGCCGGATAGCAGCTCCCATTTTCTGCATCTCCACAGCAGCCCGGAAACGATCTTCAAAAATCTTCTCCCTGATTCTGCTCTTCCCCGCCAGCGTAGCGCAGACCGCCGCCAGAGGCGACTGCAGATCCGTGGGGAACCCCGGATATGCTGCCGTCTCCACATAGGGAACTGGCGTCCCGATCCGGCTGCTGTCAGTAACCAGTGTACCACTTTTCACTTCATATTGTCCACCCATTTTCTGATATACGTCCAAAACGGCTTCCAGCTCTCCTGCGGGAGCATCTTCCAGGGAAATTTTTCCACGGACAGCAGCCCCGATAAATAAATAGGTACCTGCCACAATTCGATCAGCAGGCACCGTAAATTCCGCGGGATGAAGCTTGCGTACGCCCCTGACTCTGATCTCCGTCGTTCCTTCGCCCCGGATGTCCGCACCAGCCAGCTTCAGGAAACGGCAAAGATGAACAATCTCCGGTTCTCTGGCGCAGTTGGAAAAAAAGCTTTCTCCCCGCGCCGTTGCTGCAGCCATAACAGCATTTTCTGTAGCCCCGACACTGATTTTAGGAAACCGGTACCTGCAGCCATGCAGCTGGTCTGCCAAAGCGCAGAAGCCCCTGCTATCCTCCCATATCCGGGCTCCCATAGCCTTTAAGACAGCCAGGTGAAGATCCACAGGCCGCTTCCCTATCGTGCATCCGCCCGGATAGCTGACGGCGATCCGCCCGCACCGGGGCAGCAGACTTCCCAGAAAAAAAATAGAGGAACGCATTTTATCCGCATATGCTCCCGGAATCTCTCCTGTGTGGACATGCCGGCAATCCATCAGCAGGCAGTCCCCGCGCCATCGGATCCCGGCTCCCACCGATTTCAGGATTTCTACCATGCAGCGCACATCCGCAATTTTCGGGCAGCGGCGCAGGCACACAGTCCCCCGCTGCAGCAGGGCAGCGGCCATCACCGGCAAAACCGTATTTTTCGAACCCTGTATCCGGACGCTTCCCTCCAACGGACGTCCGCCTTCTATTATATATCGTTCCACCGTCCGCTCTCCTGAACACCTTCTCTCATATTATTATATGCAGGGCATTACGTTTTGGTAACACTCCGCCTGGAAAAGCCCTGATTGGCGGATACAGACAGCGCCAGCCCCATCTCGCCCAGCAGAAACACCACCGACGTACCGCCATAGCTGATAAAGGGCAGCGTAATGCCTGTATTCGGTATGGAATTGGTCACGACGGCGATATTCAGAATCACCTGTATGGCGATATGCCCCATGATGCCCGCCGCAATCAGCGCGCCGCAGAGATCCGGCGCGTGGGTGGAAATCACCATCAGCCTCCAGATCAGCAGTGCAAAGACCAGCATCACCAGAACAGCTCCCACCAGTCCCAGCTCCTCACAGATAATCGAAAAAATCATGTCGTTCTGTGCTTCCGGCACAAAGCCCAGCTTCTGCAGAGAGCTGCCTAATCCCTTCCCGAATATTCCGCCGCTGCCGATGGCGTACAGGCCCTGGATGGTCTGAAAGCCTTTGTCATAGGCTTCCGGATTTCTCCAGATGGCCAGGCGCTCCAGCCTGTAGCTCTCCACACTTAGAAACACCGCAATAAAAGCAATACCCGCACCGCCGATCCACAGGAACGGCAGGTAGCGGGGATTAGAAACAAAGATCGTGATGATCCCCACGCCCATTATGATAATGGCCGTGCTCAGATTGTTGGAGCCTACCAGCCCCACAATCGGCAGGATGCTGACCAGCACAAGTCCCATAAACCTGAAGCTGGTGGTTTTGTTTTTCGTCCGCTCCGTCACCCAGGCCAGAAGAAGAACTACCGCCACTTTGGCAAACTCCGAGGGCTGAAAAGACAATGGCCCCAGCGAAAGCCACCGCCTGGAGCCATTGTATTCCTGACCGAAAAACAGAACCGCCGTGGACAGCCCCAGAGCAATCAGGTAAACAGCCGGCGCGTACCGGAGAATGATGTGGTAATCCATCTTTGACACTACGTACATGCCCAGAATACCCAGCGCTGTGGCAAATATCTGTTTTTTGAAATAGTAGGCGGGATCATTAAAACGCACTCTGCCGTTGTATGCGCTGGTGCTGTACAGAAACACCAGACCGCAGATTACCAGAATGACCACCAGGATCAGCAGGACAATATCCACCTGCCGTTTTTTCGCTTTCCCCATATCCGGCTCCCGCCATACGTCTTTACTCTATTCTATTTTGCAGGCACAGAAATCATGCCTTTACATTTTCTCCGGCAGCGCCCTCACATATTCCTTGAACATGTCGCCTCTCTGCTCATAGTTGTCGAACTGCCCCCAGCTGGCGCAGGCCGGCGACAGCAGCACCGCGTCTCCGCTCTCCGCCTGTGCGGCGCAGGTCCGCACCGCTTCCTCCAGATTTTCGCAGAAAATGATATGCTCCTTCGGAAAACCGCAGGATATAGCCGCCTCCGCAATTTTTTCCCTGGTCTGCCCGATCAGCACCAGAGCCTTTACCTTTCCGTCAAAGCTCTGTATCCATTCTTCATAGGAGGAGCCTTTATCGAAGCCTCCCCCGATCAGCACCGTGGGCCGGTTCATGGCCTGGATGCCCTTGATGGCCGCGTCGGGATTCGTACCCTTGGAATCGTTGTAATACCGGACGCCTCTCTTCTCCGTCACATACTCAATCCGGTGTTCCACGCCTGAAAAACTCCGAACCGTTTTCCTGATACTGTCCATGGGGACTCCCGCATGGTACGCCATAGCCACCGCCGTCATGATATTCTCATAATTGTGCAGCCCCAGCAGCTTCAGCTCCCCGGTTTTCACCACCGGAATAATCTCTCCGCCGTCAGCCAGACGGATTTCACCGTTCTTCAGATAAATGCCTCGCTCCAGCGTCCTGCGGCTGGAAAACCAGATCACCTTCGGGCGGATCGCTTCGCCGAACTTCCGCAGCACCTCATCCTCATAGTTCAGCACGCAGGCATCCTCTTCCGTCTGATTTTTTACAATCAGCTCCTTCACCCGGATATATTCCTCCATGGTATGATGGCGGTTCAGATGATCCTCCGTGATATTGGTGATGGCGCTGGCGCAGGGGTGGAAGGCATCAATGGTCTCCAGCTGAAAGCTGCTGACCTCCGCCACCGTCACTGCCCTGTCTGTCTGCTCCAGGGCTGCATCCGTATAGGGATTGCCGATATTTCCCACTATGTATACTTCCGGACAGTAATCCTTCATGATCTGTCCCAGCAGCGCTGTCGTCGTTGTCTTTCCATTGGTGCCCGTCACCGCCAGAACGCGGCCGCGGCCTACCCGGTACGCCAGCTCGATCTCTCCCCAGATGGTCAGACCCAGCTCCCGGAAATGCTGTACCAGCGGAAGATCGCAGGGTACTCCGGGACTCATGATCACCAGCTCCAGCTCCCGGATCACTTTCTCCGGCAGTTCTCCCAGATAAACGGAAGCCTGTCCGGCGCCTCCCAGCCTGTCCAGAAGCTCCGCTCCGGAGAGCTTCTCGTTGCCATCGTATATCACAGGCAGCGCGCCCACCTTAAGCAGCAGCTCTGCTGCTCCGATTCCGCTTTTTCCGGAACCGAATACCAAAACCTTCTTATTTTTCAGATCTATGTTTCTCTCATTCATATTCTCACCGTCCGTATTCTTGCCGTTCCAGCTTCTGATCTCCATGCCGCCGTCCTTCTTACACGCCCATCAGGGCCACCAGGCAAAGCAGCGCCGTAATGATAGAAAACACCGTCACAATCCGCGTCTCGGACCAGCCGCACAGTTCAAAATGGTGATGGATCGGGGACATCTTAAACAGTCTCTTTCCGTGTGTCAGCTTAAAATACGACACCTGCAGCACTACCGACAGAAGCTCCACCGCATAGATCAGTCCCACAATCGGAATAAACAGCGGCATATTCAGCATATACGCCGTCCCGGCCACAAAGCCGCCCAGGGCCAGGGAACCCGTATCTCCCATGAAAATCTTAGCAGGGAAAACGTTGAACACCAGGAAGCCCAGCAAACCTCCCACAACCGCACAGGTAATCGGAGCAATTCCGCTGTGGCGTCCCACAGCCACCACTGTAAAAAATACCGCCACCATGACCGTCACGCTGGACGCCAGGCCGTCCAGGCCGTCCGTAAAATTGACGCCGTTCACCGTAGCCAGAACGACGATGAACAGCAGAGGCACAGCCAGCCAGCCAATGTCGAGAGCCTGGCCGCCTGAAAACGGAATCAGCAGCTCCAGCGTCACATCCGTATACCGGATCATATAAAACGCAAAAATCCCCGTCACCACAATCTGACAGAGCAGCTTCTGCCAGGGCATCAGCCCGTCGGAACGCTTCAGCACTACCTTCAGATAATCGTCCAGAAAGCCAATCAGGCCGAAGCCCAGCGTCAGAAACAAAATCGGGACAATCTTCGGATAGTCCCGTACAAAAAACAGGGACGTCACCGTGGTGGCAATCAGGAAAATCAGGCCGCCCATGGTGGGAGTGCCCGCTTTCTTCAGATGGGACTTCACGCCCTCCTCCCGCTCGGTCTGACCCATCTTCAGCCGGCGCAGAAACGGTATAATTACCGGCCCCAGAGCTACACTGACCGCAAACGAAACCAATACCGGAATCACCAATGTTAAATTCATAATTCACCTCTTATCTGTATTCATTCCCCCGAACAGCAGCTCTTCAGACATGCCCGCATGTCCGACTGCAGCCGCCGTGAGGATCAGACGCCCCGCCGCAGGGGGGTATCTGGCTCACGTAACAGTATATAGCTTTTTCTCAAAGGAATCAACTGTTTTGTGCCTTCTCCCACGCGTATCCGCCATGCGTTACTGTTCTGTTGTCTCCTCCGGAACCTCTGCCCTCCGGATTCCCAGATACGGCAGAACATTTTCGAAAATATCCCGGATAACCGGCGCCGCTATGGTTCCGCCATAATAGACGCCCTGAGGGTCGTTAATGATGCACAGCCCCAGTACGGTGGGCTCTTCGGCCGGCGCAAATCCCAGAAAGGAGGAAATATAACGATTGGCACTCCTGGGAAGCGTCTGGGAGGTCGCCGTCTTACCGCCGATCGTGTAGCCTTCAATATAAGCATTGTTGCCCGAGCCCTCCGATACCACCGATTCCAGAATCATCCGTACAGTCGCAGAGGTCTCTTCCGAAACAATACCGTCCTGCGTCTCATATTCCAGGGTTTTCACCAGATTGCCGTCGCTGTCCAGCACCCGCACGCCAAAGTGGGGCGTCACCCGGGTGCCGCCGTTGATCAGGGAGCTGACCGTAGTAGCCAGCTGAATCGGCGTAATCTGAAAACTCTGCCCGAAAGAAATGGTAGCCAGTTCCACCTGGCCGATGTTCTCCGGATCATGCATGATGGTAGCGGCTTCCCCCGGCAGATCAATACCCGTCCGTGTCAGCAGGCCAAACTGCCGGAAATAGTCATAATATCTTTCCGCGCCCAGCCGCAGCCCCACCTCAATGAATACCGGATTACAGGAATTCTGAGCCGCCTCCACAAAGGTCTCCGCCCCGTGTCCGGTCCGTTTATGGCAGCGAATCCGTCTGTCCTCCACAATCTTATAACCGGGACAGGAAAAAGTATCCTCCGTCGTCACCACTCCTTCTTCCAGCCCTGCCGACATCGTAATGATCTTGAACGTAGAGCCGGGTTCATATGTATCATTGATGCAGGAATTCCGCCACATCTGATTCCGCAGATCCTGCAGCTCCTCATCCGTCAGCCCTGAAGTGTCCACATCAGTATTCAGGGTAAACGGATCGTTCAGATTAAATTCCGGAACATTGACACAGGCATAGATTTCACCGTTCTGCGGATTCATCAGCAGAATAGATACGCTGTCCGCCTGCTTTTCCTCCATAACCTTCAGAGCCGCCTGCTGGCAGTATTCCTGAATATTAATATCCAGGCTGAGCTGCAGATCATAACCCGGCACCGGCTCTACCCGGCTTTCGCCGATCTCGCCCAGTTCAATTCCCCTGGCGTCCGTAGTAGTCAGGATTTTCCCGTCAATTCCCTTCAGAACATCTTCATACTTTACCTCCAGCCCGATAATTCCCTGATTATCCCCTCCCGTAAATCCCAGCACCTTGGAAGCCAGTTCGTCATAGGGATAAAAACGCTTGAAATCCTCGTCTACCTTAACGCCTGCGTACCCGTAGGAACGGATTCTGTCGCCTACCTCCTTATCCACGTTTGTCTTCACACGTTCGATAGAAGAAACCGTCTCCACCCGCTTCCGGGCCGTCTCCTCACTGATTCCCAGCTCCTTTACCAGCATGGAGATCACTTCTTCCGGCTGCTCGATCTGACTGTGAATAACAGAAATCGTACAGACTGTCTGATTAGAAGCCAGCACCGTCCCGTTCGCATCCAGAATTTCTCCCCTGGCGGCCTTGATATCCCTCTCCCGTTCATGCAGATCATCGGCCCGTTCTGAATAATAATCTGACCGGAACACCATCAGATAGACAAGGCGTCCGGCCAGCGCTGCCAGAAGCCCGGCGCACAGAAAGAAAATTACCACAACCTTTTTCTTATTGGCCGTCTTGTTTTTACGCATAAAAACACCCCGCATAAGCTGTCATTCCACTATATGCGGGGGGTTTTTCAAACATGTTTTCCGTGCGTTTTTCTCAGCCGCTGGTTATCTCCTGCTCCGAATTGGTAATGCCGTCGCTCAGCATATCATTTCCGCCGCTTTCCACCGTTTCATCCTGTGTGGAAGCCGGCGGTTCAGGCACTGACGTATCTTCGATGCCCTGCTCCGGTTCTCCGACGGTGTCCGTTCCGGAAGCCGTGCCTTCATCAGGAAATATATTCATATACGGAAGCAGTTCAGTAAATATATTCTTCGCAATGCTCTGCGCGTATGCGCTGTTGCTCTGATTATCAGAATTGGCCTCATCTACCACCACATAAACGACCACCTGCGGATCATCCAGCGGCGCGAAACCGATATAGGACACCAGATAAGTGCCGGCATCCCTCGGAATCTTCTGCGCCGTACCCGTCTTTCCGCCCATGCTGTAGCCCTCTACCTTAGCCGCAGTACCCGTGCCGCCGCTTTCCAGAACACTGCCCAGATACTCGCGCACCGTATCGCTGACAGAAGAAGAGATCACCTGGCGCTCTACCACACTGTCTATCGTCTCCACTACAGCTCCGCTGCTGTCGGTAATAGAGCTGACCACATGCGGCTTATAATAATAGCCGCCGTTGATTACAGAACAGAATGCCGCGGCCTCCTGCACCATTGTACAGGTGAAGCCCTGGCCGAAAGAAGATGTCGCCAGTTCTGCTTCACCCATGCTGTCCGTTGTATGCAGGATGCCGGTATTTTCTCCCGGCAGATCAATACCGGTTTTTGACCCGAAATTGAAGAGATCCTGATATCGCAGGAAAGTATCCGCCCCCATGTCAGCGCCAATCTGCATCATGGCATCATTGCAGGAATGGGCCAGCGTTTCCTCCAGCGTCTGATCTCCATGGGAATCCGGATAAACGGAGCAGCGAATTCTCTGGTTAGCCACCATCTGATAGCCGTCACAGTAAAAATTATCGCTGGTGGAAATAGACGCCGTCTCCAGCGCCGCTGCCACGGTCATGGGCTTCACCGTAGAACCGGGCTCATAGGCATCTGAAATACAGAAATTCCGCCAGATGGCATTCAGAGCTTCCACTGTAGCTTCATTATCCATGGCGTCAATCTCTTCCTGCGTATAAAAAGACGACAGATCCCTGGGATTATTCAGATCATACCAGCCTGAGGAATCCATCCCCAGGATTTCACCTGAATTGGGATCCATAACCACCACGCCCACATTCTTGGCAGCCTGGTCACCGTTGGGACCTCCGGCCATCTCAGCCTCAAAGGTCTCCAGCGCATCCCGGATGATCTGCTGGATATTCACATCTATGGTGGACACCACGTTATTGCCATCCTGAGCCGGAATGATAGTCTGCTCCACATCCGCATCAGAATTGAGATAGCCGAACTGCCGCCCGTCCGTTCCGTTGAGCACGCTGGAATAATATCCTTCAATTCCCCAGTCCGCTTCATTGTCGGAATACGTAAAGCCGATCAGATCGCAGGCCAGAGAATTCAGCGGATAAACTCTCTGGTAATCCTCTTCGAACCATACGCCCTTTACATTCTGACGTTCCAGAATTTCATCCTCCGTGAGATCCTCGTTTTCCTCACTTTCCACATCCAGATATTCTTCAAATTTCGTCTTTTCCTCAATGGACAGATTCGTAGCCAGCACCTGATACTGGCTGTTTTTCGTTTCATCGCTCTCCAGGCGGCTCCGGATGTCTTCTTCGTCCATTCCCAGCACTTCCACCAGCGCCTTTACCGTGGGCTCCACATATTTCTGCACGTCGTTCCCCTCTGCGTCCTGGGTCACGTCGTTTACCACCAGGCAGTCCAGAATCAGATTATAGACCCGCTCGCTGGTGGCCAGAACAGTGCCGTTTCTGTCTACGATATCTCCGCGCTTGAAGGCAATGGTACGGCTTTCATACTGCTGCTGGGCCTGGCTCAGCACGATTCGGCTGTACTGCTCTCCTTCCGTGGCGTTGATATACGTGATCCTGACGGCTAAACCGACTAAAGCCAGTATGACTGCCAGAAACAGTCCTACCAGCTTTTTGCTCATCCTTCCGCTTATTTTGCGCCGGCGCATTTTTGCCTGACGTCTTTTTTCTCTGTTGCTTTTCACACTTTCACCTACTTCGTATCCGGTACATCCTGATATTGTCTCACATAGCTGCCTTCTGTCGTATCGTAATACTGAATCTGAGACTCGGACGCATAATGCATGCCCAGGCGGTTCAGTGCCGCATTCTTCACATCATCCAGCGTTACCGAATTCAGCACCTGATTATAATAGGCATCATTTTCATCCTTCAGATCACTGAGCTGGCTCTCCAGCCCTGCTATTCTTTCATTCTGCGTCGTGATGCTGGAACGCACCTGCAGATAATTAATGCACAAAAACAGTGAAGCCGCGCAAACTGCCGACAGAAACAAAACATAACCCGCTCCCATATTCCGGGCGCGCATTCTGTTCTTCTGCACACGAAGACTGACCCTGCGCCTTGCAGCTGCCTGCTTTTTCGGCTCTTCTACCGGATAAGCATTCAGCTTTCTCACCGCATTGCCATCCTCATACGTCTGGCGTACTCTGTATCTCTCCGAACGTGAATTTACCCTTCTTGCTGCCTTTCCAGCCATATCAAATCTCCAATCTGCTTTTTCTCACGCGCTTCTCCGTTCAAAAACCCGAAGCTTCGAGCTTTTTGCGCGCCTGTTAGCCTCAATTTCTTCTTCTGTCGGCACTATGGGTTTTCTGGTTACCACAAATCCTTTGGGTTTCTTCCCGCACACACATACCGGAAATTCCGGCGGGCAGGTGCAGGGATGTTCATTCCTCCTGAAAATGTTTTTTACGATCCGGTCCTCCAGAGAATGGAAGGTGATTACGCAGAGACGCCCGCCGTCCCGCAGAAAATCAATCATCCCATCCAGAGATTCTTCCAGAACCTCCAGCTCCCGGTTCACCTCGATGCGAAGGGCCTGAAAGGTCCGCTTCGCCGGATGGCCGCCCGTTGCTCTCATCTTCGCCGGCATGGATGCTTTCACGATCTCAATCAGCTCCCCAGTCGTTGTGATCGGTCCGGCGCTCCGGGTCCGGCAGATGTTCCGGGCGATACTCCTCGCGCATTTTTCTTCTCCATAATCCCTTATGACTCGATACAGCTCTTCTTCCCCGTAGGTATTCACGATTTCGGCGGCCGTCCGCGTCTGATCTCTGTCCATACGCATGTCCAGCGGCGCGTCCTCCCGATACGTAAATCCCCGGTCGGCATTATCCAGCTGATAGGAGGATACTCCCAGATCCAGCAGGATTCCGTCCACAGCCTGAATACCCCTTTTCTTCAGCTCCGGGACCATATTGCAATAGTTGCTGCGCAGGATCGTCACCCGATCTTTATACTCCCTCAGACGTTCCCCCGCAGCAGCAATTGCATCCTCATCCTGATCTATTCCTATCAAGCTCCCCGTGGCAGATAACCTTCTGCAGACCTCCAGTGCGTGTCCGCCGCCCCCAAGGGTGCCGTCCACATATATCCCGCCCGGTTTTATCTTCAGATTCTCAATGGTCTCTTCCAGCAATACGGATGTATGTTTAAATTCCATCAGCTTCGCTCCTGTATCCGGAGCTGCAGCTTAAAGAGTGATACCCATATCCTGCAGACCTTCTGCAATGGCATCCATATCATCGTAGCTGCTGTTTTCGCTCCACTTCTGCTTACTCCAGATTTCAATCCGATTGATGTTGCCGGTCAGCACCACGTCCTTTTCCAGACCCGCGTATTCCCGCAGCGTTGCCGGTACGAGAATTCTCCCCTGCTTGTCCAGTTCACACAGTGACGCCCCCGCAACAAAAAAGCGGGTAAAGGTTCTTGCATTTTTGTTTGTAAGCGGCAAATCGCGGAGCTTCTGTTCAAAGGCTTCCCATTCGTTCCTGGGATAAATGGACAGGCAGCCGTCCAGTCCCTTCGTCAGGACGAATTCATCTCCCAGCTCGTCTCTGAACCTGGACGGTATAATCAGCCTCCCCTTCGGGTCAATTGTATGACTGTACTCTCCCATGAACATAAGCAATTCCCTCTTTAGCAAAAGTGAAGGGCTCCCCTCCTTCACTTTTCGCGTGGCATGGACAGAACTGCCACATTCCCTCCATTTGCCACCACTATTCACCACTTTCCACCACTTATGCTCTTATTCTATCCCAACGGTTTCGAAATAGCAACCCCTTTTTTGAAATTTCACATTTAAGATTTTATGAAGAAATCCAGTGTTTACAGGCATTTCCAGCCACGAAAAAAGGGGAAACGTGTCATCGTTTTCCCCTCTTCTACAACATCTATGCCTCCTGCTTTCTCCACGCACAGGATATGGTATTTTCCCATTTTTTACACATTAAAACGGAACAGGATCACGTCTCCGTCCCGGACCACATAGTCTTTTCCTTCCATACGGACCAGCCCTTTTTCCCGGGCTCCCGCATAGGAACCGCAGTCCAGCAGATCCTGATAATTCACAACCTCTGCCTTGATAAATCCCCTTTCAAAATCTGTATGGATCTTTCCGGCCGCCTGGGGCGCCTTCGTTCCCACTTTAATCGTCCAGGCTCTCGTCTCATCCTCGCCGCTGGTCAGAAAACTCATCAGCCCCAGCGTCCGGTAGCTGGCCTCGATCAGCTTGTCCAGGCCGGATTCAGAAAGGCCCAGATCCTCCAGGAACTCCTGCTTCTCATCATCGTCCAGCTCGGAAATCTCCGCTTCGATCTCCGCACAGATAACAAACACCTCGCTGCCGTGAGCAGCCGCATACTCCCGTACCGCCTGCACATGAGAATTAGAAGCTCCGTCATCCGCCAGATCATCCTCGCTGACGTTGGCCGCATAGATCACCGGCTTGGCCGTCAGCAGATTGTACTCTGCGAACCAGCCTTCCTCGTCCTCGTTTTCCAGCTCGAAGAGGATGGCGTCCTTCCCGTCCTCCAGATGCTTTTTCAGCCGCTCCTGCATTGCGAATTCCTTGGCCGCCGTCTTGTCCATCCGGGCGCTCTTGCCCGTCTTGGACATCCGCCGCTCCAGCACCTCCAGGTCGGCAAAGATCAGCTCCAGATCGATGGTCTCAATATCCCGCAGCGGATCAACGCTGCCGTCCACATGCACCACGTTCTCATCCTCGAAGCAGCGCACCACATGGACGATGGCATCCACCTCCCGGATGTTGGCCAGAAACTGGTTGCCCAGCCCCTCGCCCTTGGAAGCGCCTTTCACCAGACCTGCGATATCCACAAATTCCACCACCGCCGGCGTCACCTTTTTCGAATGATAAAAATCTCCCAGAAGCTGCAGCCGGGGATCCGGCACCGGAACAATTCCCACGTTGGGATCGATAGTGCAGAACGGATAGTTGGCCGACTCGGCTCCGGCCTTTGTCAATGAATTAAAAAGGGTACTCTTGCCCACGTTGGGCAACCCTACGATTCC
>DVJR01000136.1 GCA_018716575.1 Candidatus Scatomonas merdavium
GGCATACTCCAGGAGCCAATTCCCAGGCCGCCCAGCTCCGCGTCCAGAATTCTGACAACCGCCTCGAACTTGGGCCGCAGGATATCCGCATGCTTCATCATACATGCATAGATTCCATCCACATTCTTAAAGAACTTCACATGACGGATCTGGTTGATCTTGTCATGACCGATAGTCTGGAAGTTCATATGTCTTTTAATTTCCGCCAGATTGGCCGCAGACGATGCCACTGCGGCAATTCCGCTGCCTGCGTAGCTGATCTTGGAAGAAGATACGAACTCGTATACCATATCCGGGTTGCCGGCTTTTTCGCATTCCTCTATGATATTCAGAATCTGATCCTGTTTCTCCGGCTCCTGGTACAGATGGTGCACACAGTAAGCGTTGTCCCAGTAAATCCGGAAATCCGCAGCCGCCGGCTTCAGCGCGGCAAACCGGCGTACCGTTTCGTCTGAATAGGAAATACCCTGAGGATTGGAATATTTGGGCACACACCAGATTCCCTTGATGCTGTCATCTTCCGCTACCAGCTTCTCTACCAGATCCATATCAGGGCCTTCCGGAGTCATCGGCACATTAATCATTTCTGCTCCGAAATATTCTGTCACTCCGAAATGACGGTCATAGCCGGGAACAGGACAGAGGAATTTCACCTTGTCCAGCCTGCTCCACGGCGTATTTCCCAACACGCCATGGGTATAAGAACGGGAAACCATGTCAAACATGATTGTCAGGCTGGAATTACCGCAGATAATCACCTGCTCTGCCGGCACGCCGATCAGATCGCCCATCAGCTTTCTGGCTTCCGGCAGTCCGATGGGAGCGCCATAGTTCCGGCAGTCCGTACCATTCTCACTGATACAGTCCTCATTCTTCCCGATTACAGTCAGCAGGTCTTCTTCCATATCCAACTGCTGCCTGGACGGCTTACCCCTGGACATATCAAGCTTGAGTCCCTTGCCTTTTGCTTCTTCGTACCGGGCTTCCAGTTCCTCCCTGAGGGCAAGAAGCTCTTCTCTGCTCATCTCATCATATTTTTTCATAATTTCCTCCTTCGCCTCATTTTCTGATACAACCTGTATTGTAGTATGCCTGCCAAAAGGATGTCAAGAGAAATCTTCACTCAGCAGCCGTCCACCGCCCCGAAGCTCCGCAGGGCAATATCAGTCCCGTCGAAGCAACCGGCAGCCCGATTTCCGACGCTTCCACCTGGCCGTCTCTGTTTTTCAGGGCTACCGACAGCATATAGGTCAGCACCGAGGGCGCCAGTCCGGTGGTATAGGAATTTACCAGGAAAAACAGCGGCCGGTCGCTCAGCAACTTCTCACACTGTACGATAAAGTGAAAAATGGAATCTTCTATTTTCCAGATCTCCCCTTTGGGCCCTCTGCCATAAGACGGCGGATCCATAATAATTCCGTCATAATGGTTTCCTCTCCGAAGCTCCCTCTCAACAAATTTCATGCAGTCATCCACAAGCCAGCGGACAGGTTTCTCCGACAGTCCGGATGCCGCGGCATTCTCCCTGGCCCAGCTCACCATTCCGCGTGAGGCGTCCACATGAGTCACGGCTGCGCCTGCCGCGGCCGCAGCCAGAGTAGCCCCTCCCGTATACGCGAACAGATTCAGCACGCGTACAGGCCGCTTCGCTTTGCGTATCAGCCCGGAAAACCAATCCCAGTTTACTGCCTGCTCCGGAAACAGTCCCGTATGCTTAAAACTGAAAGGCTTCAGCTGAAAAGTCAGCCCTCCGTAACGAATAGACCATTGCTCGGGCAGATGAAAAAATTCCCATTCCCCTCCCCCGCGGCTGCTCCTGTGATAATGGCCGTTCTTCTTTTTCCAGCCGGGATGATTTTTTTCCGTATTCCAGATTACCTGAGGATCCGGCCGTACCAGCAGGTATTTGCCCCACCGTTCCAGCTTTTCTCCCCCGGAGGTATCCAGAATCTCATAATCTTTCCAATGATCCGCTGTCCACATTCCTGTTCCCGCCCTTCAGACTTTCTGATATGCTTTTACGATTTCCGCAATATACATGGTATGGAAATCCCGGTCCGGATACCATTTTTCAATCTCCTCCCGGCCTGTGAAACACTCCGGCTTCATCTCCTGCACATACAGTTTCCGGCAGATTAAAACCAGTTCTGCCTCCTCAAAAGCCGGCCTGCCCTCCAGCTCCGTCACATGCAGTCCGGACTTTACTATCTTATCCGCTTCGTCTCTTCCGGACACGCTGCCCAGATAGCCCATGGCTTTTTTCGCATGTCCTCCGAAAAAGCTCAGTGTAAAAATTTCTCCCGCATCCACGAATTCCTTGGTATAACGCTGGGGGCGAAGATATACAGTAGCTGTCGGCCTGCCCCACATAATTCCCACGCCGCCCCAGGAGGCTGTCATAGTATTTACTTTTCCATCCTTTTCCGCCGTCACCAGCATCCATTCGTCCCCGATTGCCTTCCAGGGATTTATCTGCAGTTCCTTCACATCTTTTTCCTGAAAACTCATGTTTCCTCGCTCTCCTCTCTTCGCACAGTATTTTTTTATTCTATCGCATAGCTGTCTTCCTGTCCAGTCCGCGCCATCTTTCATCTATCAGCGATACAGCCAGTTGTCCTTTTCATCTTTTTTATCCCTGTCATTTTTCTTCCGGATATGGCGGGCAAGCAAAATGGATATAACCGCCGCCGCGACAATAGAGACGGTCACCGCCAGGGCGAGCACCCGGTATCCGCCAAAGCTGGTATCCCGGATCCCAGTCCCCAGTCCCTGCTGCAGCTCCTGCCAAATACCATCCGAATGCTCATTCAGCCAGTCCGGAAGCCGAATCCCTGATATTTCCTCCTGCTGCCCTTCTCCTCCGTTCTGATCCTCTCCGCTGCTGTCCGTTTTCTGGCTGTCCGGACCATGCTCTGCCGTCATAGCTGTATCCATTCCGTCTATCAGCTGCTCTGTAGCTCCGTCCTGAAAAATATCCGTCAGCCCGCACTGCTCCAGTACCGCACAGAAGGGCTCTGCCGTCCCCGATGCGGATATCTGCATATAGATATCCACTGCCTCTTCCCTGTCCGCAGCGGAAATCTGAAACAGTTCCAGTGAAGCAAAGGCTGATGTTGCATAGCTGATCATATAGAAAGGCTGCTGAAACAGATGCGTGACGTCCACCCAGACATCGCTGCCCACGCTCTGCCCCATCAGTCCGTATTCCGCGCTGATCTCATCCATCAGGCTGTTGATTTCATCCAGCGTCATATCAGGATTCCGGTAAATGACATTTTCCGCTTCATCAAAGGCACAGCTCAGCAGGATATTGTAAAGCATTTCATAAATCACATAGTGCTGCATAGCCGTTCCCAGCTCCTGATATACCTCTCCGTAATAAGGGTAAAACAGAAGCTCCAGCCCCTGGGAATGAATTTCTGAAACATCCATATTCACCATTGAGAACAGGGCCGGCGTATCGTCATGATAAACAGAATTAAAATGGCCGAATTCATGAATGATCGTAAATACATCGTAATAGGTGCCATATCGGTTGTCGTACACATATGCATCTCCATACGCCGGAAGCTCCACCGTGTACGCCATATCCATCTTCACATCGGACTGATCCAGGTCATAGAGGCGGCAGTCCTGAAAATACTGAAAGGTCTCCCCCACTTCCTCATTCATCTGTCCCAGGGGGGCGGTAAGCTCCGCCAGAAGGTTTTCACTGCTCACGTCGTATTCCAGGAATACATCGTTGACACCGGCGTCCACCGCTTCATTCGTGAACTCATAAAAGTACGGCACCAGCAGATTTTTGACATCTTCCCGCAGGTCTTCCACATCTTCTATGGTATAATCCCGATAGTATTCATTTTCATATGCATAGTCGGCATAATTGTCATAACCGGCCGTCTCCGCCATCTCCGTCCGGACCTGCACCAGCTCCAGATAGATCTCCCCCAGCACGCTGCAGCGTTCTTCCTGGCTTCCGTATTCCTCCATACTCTTTTCTTCATATTCCTGAACCAGCTCCTGCTGGCGCTCCAGAAGCGCGCTCTCCTCCTCCGTCAGGTCTTCGTAGCTCTGATAATAGTCCGCACTGTCATCGCCCATTTTCTCCCGGAAATAGCTGCCGTAGCCGGAATTCAGCAGCGTCCGGAGCGCCCCTGACGCAATATCCATCATCTCCGCATAGCTGCCGTCCACCTCTTCCATCCGTGCCCTGGCTTCCTCATCTTCCATATTACTGTAATAATCCAGGGAGGCCAGCGCTGACTCCGTATAAAGCCTGTTGGTCTGTTCCAGAATTGTCTGGTAGAGTTCCTCCAGCCGGTCCTGCTGCCCCTCCTGTGAACAGAGCCTATCTATCTCATTCGCCGCTTCCCGCAGTGCCTCTTCATCGAACAGCTCCCGTTCCATATCTGCCAGAGAAATCCCCGCATGTTCCTTTTCAGGATAATAGCTTCCCTCTCCACCGGAAATGGCGGCTGCACTGACTGTCTGTATCTGCAGCATCACCGCCAGCCCCAGCACTGCCGTCAGCTTACACGCTTTCTTCCAATACATGCTCTGATCCTCCCTGTCCTTTCTTTTCTCCATTATATGGTTTTCCTCCATTTCCCGCAAGGTTCCATCCATATTTTCGTTGACAGGAACGTATGTTTGTATTATAATAACAGAACAAACGTTCGAATGCTGTGGGAATTGCCATGATTTTATCTGAAAAAATAAGCCTGATGGACAAACTGAAGATTTTATCCGACGCGGCCAAATACGACGTGGCATGCACCTCCAGCGGCACCGACCGGGCCGGACGCCGGGGGACCGTGGGAAACTGCATTGCCGCCGGGATCTGCCACAGCTTTTCCGCCGACGGCCGCTGTATTTCCCTGCTGAAAATTCTTTTTACCAACGAATGTGTATTTGACTGCCGCTATTGCCTGAACCGCTCGTCCAACGATGTGCCCCGGGCCTCTTTTACTCCCGATGAGGTATGCACCCTGACGATGGAATTTTATCGCAGAAATTACATTGAAGGGCTGTTTCTGAGTTCCGGTATTCTGCGTTCCCCTGACTACACCATGGAGCTGCTCTGTGAGACTGTCATGCGGCTGCGTACCCGGCATCGCTTTAACGGCTACATTCATCTGAAAGCTATTCCCGGAGCCAGCCCTGTTCTGATCGAGCAGGCCGGCTACTACGCAGACCGTATGAGCGTCAACCTGGAGCTGGCCACCGCAGAGGGTCTGAGGGAACTGGCGCCTCATAAGACCCGGCGCACGATACTGCAGCCCATGCGGCAGATTCAGGCCCGGAGCGCCGAGAATCGCGAAGAAATCGCTCTGTACCGCCATGCGCCCCGGTTCGTCCCGGCCGGACAGAGCACGCAGATGATCGTAGGCGCCATGGGAGAGAGCGATTATCAGCTGATCCGCACCGCCGAATCCCTGTACCGGAATTTTTCCCTGAAGAGAATATTTTACTCTGCCTTTGTCAATGTGAACCAGGACACCTCTCTTCCCATGGTTCCGCAGGGGCCCTCTCTTCTCCGGGAACACCGTCTGTACCAGGCAGACTGGCTCATGCGCTTCTATGGCTTCCAGGCCGGGGAACTGCTTTCTGAGGGCAGGCCGGATTTCAACCTGATGCTGGATCCCAAGTGCGACTGGGCCATCCGCCATCTGGAATATTTTCCGGTGGAAGTCAACCGGGCCGATTACCATGACCTGCTCCGGGTCCCCGGCATCGGAGTCCGCTCTGCGCAGAAGATCGTCGCTTCCAGGCGGTACGGCAGCCTGACCTTCGATGATCTGAAGAAAATGCGGGTGGTTCTGAAACGCGCCCAGTATTTCATCACCTGCGGCGGGCGCACACTCTATCCGGTTCGCCTGGAAGAGAGCTATATTCTCCGCAATCTGACCGATCCCAGGGAGGCGCTGCCCTCCCCGTCAAACGGGGAGGGCAGCGGATACCGCCAGCTTTCCCTGTTCGACAAGGCCGCGCCGTACCACATATGAGCAGCCGCGCCCTTCGCCGGCGCCATCGTTTTTCATACACTGGAAGAAAGGAGCCTGCGCCATGACCGAAAAACACCGTTTTATCTGTGAGGACAGCCTGGACGGAATTTTCACCGCCGTCTACGACGCCTGGGCTTCCCGGTGCGGCCACGAGGCCGTAGAGATTTCAGTCCGGGAGCCGGAAAACCTGGAATTCTTCTGCCAGTATCATCAGATTCCCTCCTCATCAGAAAAAGCCCTGAAGGTCGCCCGTACTCTCAGGCAGCGCTTAAGCGTCCGGGAATATGAGCTGATCTGCTATGCTGCTGTATCTTACGCGGAGGACAAAGGCACAGCAGTATACCAGTCTCTGGTCCGCCGTCTCTGTTTCCGGGAGCGCTTCACCAACCAGAAAAACCCCTTTATTCGCCGGATAAATGAACTGTACAAAAACACCTGGAGCGAATACCACCATCTTCTGGGTTTCACGCGCTTCCGCGAACTGGACTCCGGTATTCTGATCGCCGTGATCCATCCCCGGAACGACCTTCTGCTCATGTTCTGCGAGCACTTTGCGGACCGCCTTCCGGAAGAAAATTTTGTCCTCTGGGACCGGAACCGCCGCAGGGCCTGCGTTCACCGCGCAGGCAGCTCCTGTGTCCTTCTGTCCGATATCAGCCTGTCCGAAGGGCTTCAGTCAGAATACACAAAGGCCGATGGAACCTGGGAAGCTCTCTGGAGGGAATTCTGCCGGAGTATCGCCATATCCGGGCGAAAAAACAGGAACCTGCAGAGACAGCTTCTGCCTCTCAGGTTCCGTGATACCATGACGGAATTTCTATAATAATTTTGTCCTGCTTCAATCTGCTCCCGGCCGTCAGACTGGCGGTTTCCTCATCCATTTTTTTGTGCAGACAGCAGCTTCTGCCAGCCGCCTGTCAAACTGACTGTAAAAATCCTCTTCCGGATTATAGGCCTGCAGATAAAACTGTTTCAGTACATACATGCTGATCTCTTTCCGCAGTCCCGTATCCGGCGAATCCTTCAGGACATCCTGAAGCTCCTTCAGGAAATAATGCCAGTCCGAGATGAATTTTTCATTCTGCTTCCAGTCCGGCGTGTCGATCCATTTTTTTACCTTTACTTTGGAACGGCCGGCGTTAGGACATTCATGGATCTGGAGAAAATAGCGGAAGCTGCGGTTCTCATACAGACGGCCCAGCGGAAAAATCCGGCAGATGCCCGGCCGGGCTGCGTGGATTCCGCAGCGTCCCTCTTCTGTCAAAAATACACACCGTTCCGTATCGCCCGCCATCTTCAGATTGGGCAGAATCAGGCCGTCCACCACATTCAGCTCAATCTTTTCATCTATCATTTCCTCAAAGGATTTATTCAGGCCGCAGGACAGTCGGAAAATATCCAGCGGATCCAGGAGGATGGAGCTTCCCATCCCCTGACAGCAGACAGAACAGTCCCTACAGCCGTGACAGTCGGCTTTTACCATATCATTTATCCCGTACAGACGACCGTCGGATATATCCTCCATATTTACCTGTCTCTCCATACCTGCCCCCTTATCCGAACTTTTTCTTCAGCGCCCGTTCCACCGGCACCATGCAGAGCAGCATCACACCGAGCTGGATGCCCAGAGCAGCCAGAGATACTTTTTCCGAAAAATACGCCGCTCCCAGAACAAGCACAGCCGCCAGCGTCAGGCCGGCCAGCGCAGCTCCGGCCACCGTCCAAATCCGGCCCAGCTTCACCTGGGCGAACACATACGCCTCCGGGCTTTTCAGAGCCCGCTTTGTACGATAACCGTACCACCTGTCCACCTCACGGGCCGGACATTTCCACAGCACCGGCCCAAACAGCAGCATAAGAGCCGGAATCAGAAATGATACCAGTACCATTACATAAATCATCTGACACGCCTCCTTCTTCCGGAGCCGCAGCCCCTGTCCTCTTCCTGTTCAGGCTGCTTACCCGTCCACCCGGACTGCTGTTCCAGCCGCAGGAATGAAATTTACCGTTACTGCCGCACCTTGATATGGACCTCCCGGAGCTGTGTCTCCGTCACCTCGCCCGGCGCGCCGCACATGAGATCCTGGGCGTTGCCGTTCATGGGGAACGGAATGATCTCCCGGATGTTTTCCTCATTGCGCAGCAGCATAATCATGCGGTCTACGCCTGGCGCCATTCCCGCGTGGGGTGGAGCTCCGAACTGGAACGCATTGTAGAGGGCTCCAAACTTCTGCTTCAGGTCTTCTTCCGTATAACCTGCAATTTCAAAAGCTTTTACCATTATATCCAGATTGTGATTCCGCACGGCGCCGGAGGACAGCTCCACACCGTTGCATACAATATCATACTGATAGGCCAGAATATCCAGCGGATCCTTCGTATTCAGCGCCTCCAGGCCGCCCTGGGGCATGGAAAAGGGGTTGTGGGTGAAAATGATCTTCTTGGCCTCCTGATCGTATTCGTACATCGGGAAGTCGTTGACAAAACAGAAGCGGTACGCTTTCTTCTCGCAGAGATCCAGCCTGTTGCCCAGCTCCGTCCTGATCTGTCCGGCAAAGGAAGCCGCACGCTCCTCTTTGTCTGCGATGAAGAAGATCGTATCTCCCGGAACCAGGCCCGCAATATCCGCGATCTCCTGCTTCATGTCATCGGGAATGAATTTGTCGATGGGGCCCTTGTAGCTCATATCCTCTTTGACTTCCAGATAGCCCAGGCCGCCCATTCCGATGGACACGGCAAACTTCAGCAGCTTCTCGTGGAAGCCCTTGGACATATCCGCATGAACCTTAATTGCCCTGACTGTCTTATTATGGAACGGTTTGAAGGTGCATCGCTGGAAGAAATCCGTCACATCCACGATCCGCAGAGGATTCCGCAGATCCGGCTTATCCGTTCCGAACTCCAGCATGGCCTGCTTATAGCTGATTACCGGATAGGGAGCTTCCGTCACCGCATACCCCTCCGGCGCGAACTTCCGGAAAGTCTCCGTCAGCACTTCTTCGCCCGCGCGGAACACATCCTCCTGGGTAGCAAAGCTCATCTCAAAATCCAGCTGATAAAATTCTCCCGGAGAACGGTCCGCCCTGGCGTCCTCGTCCCGGAAGCAAGGAGCGATCTGGAAATATTTATCGAATCCCGACACCATCAGCAGCTGCTTGTACTGCTGGGGTGCCTGCGGAAGAGCGTAAAATTTCCCTTTAAATTTTCTGGAGGGCACGATATAATCCCTGGCGCCTTCCGGAGACGACGCGCACAGAATCGGCGTCTGAATCTCCAGAAAGCCCATATCTGTCATTTTCTGGCGCAGGAAGCTGATGACCTTCGAACGGAAAATCATATTCTCCTGCACTTTCCGGTTCCGCAGATCCAGATAGCGATATTTCAGGCGCACATCCTCCCGTGTTTCTTTAGACGTGATGATCTCAAAGGGCAGCTGCCGGTAGACTTTTCCCAGAATCTCCACGGAATGAGCCTCCAGCTCGATGGTTCCCGTGGGAATTTTCGGGTTATACGTTTCTTCGTCCCTGTGCTCGATCAGCCCTTCCACAGAGACGCAGTCCTCCTTGCTGATACCGTCCAGCAGGCTGGTATCCCGCATAACCACCTGCATCACACCGTACATATCCCGCAGGTCGATAAAGGATACGCCGCCGTGATCCCTGATATTCTCCACCCAGCCGGCCAACCGGAGATTCGTTCCCACATCCTGTTCGCTGACCTGATTCAGCGTTCTGTCCCGATAGATATTCGATACTTCCATTCTATTCTCCTTTACTTTTTTATTCCGCGGCGGTTCCCGGCGCTGAAGCTTCCCGCATTCTATTTTCTGCCTTTCTTCACACGCAAAAAAAGCCGGCCATCCCAAACCTTCCGTTCAGGACGAACAGCCTGCTGTCCGCGGTACCACCTGATTTACTGATCTCAGTCTCTTTACGGCCATCGCTCTGTGGCCTGCCGCTTATCGCGCGGCTGACGGCGCACCTACTGACCGGAAACGTCCGGCGTTCAGGTTGCGGCTGCTGAAGTGTTATTCACGCTGATTCATTCTGCAGGGCTCCCACCTTCTCCCCGCTCTCTGAGAGCGATAATCTGCGCTACTTCTCTTCGTCATCGCCATTGGACAAATTATATAATAGAGTTTTGCACTTTGTCAACGCTTTATTCCCTGATTTTTCCCGGATTTCCGCCGGTTTTATGGGATTCCGCCGCCCCGCGGGATTTCGCACAGCCGGGGAGGCGCTTTTCCATCAGAAACTGCTTCAGCTGCACGCCTCTACGCTTTGCCGTCCGCTCTTCTTCCACACGATATCCCCGCCTTTCAAAAAACGGCCGGGCTGTCACCGAGGCCAGAACCGTTATCCTCTCATGGCCTTCCGCAGCTACATGGGCCTCCAGTCTCCGTACCAGGGACGAGGCCACGCCCTCTCCCTGATGATCCCGGTGTACATAGAGGCGGTCCAGATAGCCGCCATCCACATCTCCAAATCCCACAATTTTCCCATGATCCTCAGCCACCAGAGTATAGTGTTCGCGAAGCGAGTTCTCCCAGGCCGATGCGTCCGGCCGTCCGGGCGCCCAGGCATTCACCTGTTCTTCTGAATAATCCCGGCGGTTGACCGTATGCACCGTATCGTAAAAGAGCTTCAGAATCTGTCCGCAGTCCTCATTCTGGTATTTTCTTATCAACCATTTTTTGCTGCCTGTTTCTATTTTCATCCTTGTCCTTTTTCAAAAATGCTCCTATAATAAATATACAGAAACCTGCATCCGCAGATTTTCTGTATCTATTATAGCAGAAAAAGGAGGAATTACCATGGCAGTATTGGATGGATGTGAAGGCGCTTTTAAAACGCCTGTTCCTGAGGAGCGTACCTGTCCTCAGTGCGGCAGGGAAATAGAGGTATTTACCGTGAAAGGACGTGTCGTAGAGGATGCGGCCTGCGAATGCGGCTATGTAATCCGGGCGGAAGAGCCGGATTCTCCGATGACTCAGAAAAAAGAGCAGTAACAGCGTACAAAGACTCCGCGCAGCAAAGGAAAAACAATGCTGCGCGGAGTCTTTGCATTACGCTGTCCGCATTTTCCGGATATCCTTTCTATTTTCAGTTTCCGCTGCCTTCCTCGCCCTGTACCTTCGCTGTCAGGCCGGACACCACAAGCAGCTCTCCCGCATAGGGCCGGGCCGCGTCCGCCAGCTTCTGCACTTCCTTCTCCGTCATCAGCGGAGTCTCCGCATATTCCCAGGCCTTTCCCAGCTTCCGGTACTTATCCCGGCATACATTATTAAATGCACACAGCTCCCAGCGATCAATGACATCCAGTATTTCCTTTTGTATCCATTCTCCGATCTGCCGGATATTTTCTTCCGACGCCGTCGCTCCCGGAATCAGCGGGGTCCGGATCCAGATTGCCCGGTCTTTTTTCCGCCTGATCTTATCTGCCAGAAACCTCAGATTGTCCAGAATCCTCCGGTTACTGACGCCCGTGTACTGCCTGTGCAGCGTCTCATCGCGGAATTTGATATCGTACAGAAAGGTATCCACATAGGGATAAACCCTTTCATAAACCTCCCGTTTCGCAAAACCGGACGTATCCAGCGCCGTATGAATCCCCTCCGCCTTCAGCGCCTTCAGAAATTCCTCCAGAAAATCCGGCTGCAGAGCCGGTTCCCCGCCGGATACCGTCACGCCGCCGTCGAAGCTTTCAAAAAACATCCGGTCCTTACACGCCTCTTTTACCAGGGCTTCCACATCCCATTCCGTTCCCGCCACGCTCATTGCCTTTGCAGGACAGTTATCCGCGCAGCGGTAGCATTTCCGGCACAGTTCCCGGTCGATCCGGATGCCGCCGGGCTCCGCCTTCAGCGCCTGGGCAGGGCAGCCGTTCACGCAGGTCATGCACCCGATGCACTTTTTTTCATCCCACCACAGTTCCTTCTCCGGGCAGATGCTTTCCGGATTGTGGCACCAGTGACAGTGCAGCGGACAGCCCTTGAAGAAAACCGTCGTCCGCATTCCCGGCCCGTCATGAGTCGTTCCCCTGTGAAAATCAAATACCAGTCCTTTATTCATCTTTCTTCTCTCTCCAATACCGCTCGCATCCGGATTCGCAATTTCACAGATTATACGCTCTCATAATTGACTCTCTGTACAAATTCTTTCCGGAACTCATGATCCATAACCACAAAATGCGCGCTGTAGCCTGTCACCTTTACCACAATATCCGCATATTCCGGATTCGTGGGATCATCCACAGCCTTTTTCAGCTTTTCCAGGTCGATTACGTTGAAATTAATCTGAATCCCTCCCTGTTTCATGAAGGCCCTGGAAAACTTCTCAATATAAGAACCTTTGTTTTCCTTCCCGTCGAAGAATTTCGGCTGCATTTCGATCTGCAGAGATCCCCCCTGGTACTCCCGGAACGGAACCTTAAGCAGGGATTTTGCGGTGGCAGTAATACCCTGGGTATTTCTGCCGTGCATGGGATTGCAGCCGTGGGCGATGGGCTCCTCTGCAAGCCTGCCGTCCGGCGTGGCGCCCAGCATGGGACCCGCATAGGTATGTCCCATATACTGGAACAGAGAGGCGCGGAAATGGAAGCCCTTGATATTTCTCTGCGCTTCCAGCGTATCCCGGATATTTTCCGCTACACGCACATAGATCTCATCCACGCCGTCCAGATCGTTGCCGAATTTTTCCTGATTCAGCATCACCTGGCGCATAACCTCCTGATCCTTCCAGTTATTCCGTATAGCCTCGTTCAGCTCGGCCATGGTGTACCGCTTCTCTTCGAAGATCACCTTCTTCATGGCATACAGAGAATCCACCACATTGGGTACGCCCAGCACGTTGACCGACGTAAAGGCATTGTGGGGGCCGCCGATGGAGGTCACATCCAGACCCTTCTCCACCGTATCCTTCATGCAGAGCGTCGTCACCATCTCCGGCCACACTCTGTCCTGCCATTTGTATACACGGTTTTTAAATTCCGCCAGGGCCTCTGCCGTCCGCCTTACTTCACGGGTATAAATCTTCCAGAACTCTTCGAAGCTCTCCGTATTCTGCTCTTCCGCTATCTTCATGGCCCGCTGCATGGGTACCGGCAGCACAAAGGAATTCAAATCATGATCGCTGTATTCGGAGCCCACGGAGCAGTACCACTGGCAGCCGCTGTAGGACACGTTCCACGCGTCCTCCTCGCTGTAGCCGCTGTAGAGTTCAGAATCCCGCATCACATCGTAATTCACCAGCGTAGGAACGCCGCAGCCATGGCGGGTCACCACATCGCAGGCGTAGGTATAATAGGCAGGATCCATATCCTCATGCCACATAACTCCCAGATGGTTATAGCCTCCCAGCATATCGTACGCTTCCAGGCCAATCCAGCTCACTTCGTTGGTTACATCTTTTCCTTCCCGGTCTCTTCCGCCGAAGGAGAAATAATTGCCGCCATATTTCAGATACAGCTCCGCCAGCAGATCCCTGGCCTCTTCGCGGGTGATCCGTCCCGCCTCCAGGTCCCTGCGGTAAAAATCAATCAACAGCAGATCCAGCCTGCCGTAGCCGTTTCCGTGTCCGTTGATTCTCTCTACCACCTGGAAAAGCTGAATCCACTGAACTGCCTGCTCAAATGTCTCAGGAGCGCCTTTTTCAATCTGCCGCATATTGGCCGCGATTCTTTCATAGCGCGCCTTCTGTTCCTGGTCTTCCTCCGCAGCGGCAAGCTCCAGCGCCCGGTCTGCATGCCTGCCGGTATACCGGATAATCGCCTTCGTCACCTCTGCCAGAGCCTCCAGATATTCCGTCCGTTTCCGGTTGCCGTAACGGGCCCATTTGTCCCGGCTGGCCTCTACGTCCGCCAGAAGTCCGGTCCATCCCTTTGCCAGGCCGATGCTCAGATCCGGGCAGGTATGGGCAAGACTCGTTCCTCCCGCTCCAAGCTGGCGCAGTTCAAATCCCAGCTCTGTCACTTCCTCCGGATAGACAAACTTCCTTGCCTCGTCCAGCTGCCAGTGAAATTCGCTGACAATCGTCTCATCCGGATAGACCTCCGCCGGGCTGTGATCCAGGAAAAACACGTAATCTCTGGCCCAGTTTGCAGCAGAATATTCAAAGCCCTCTTTCCTGGAAGGCATTTCCGCAATCCAGGGAAAATCCTTTCCGATATCCACCCGGCAGTTGTGGTCTCCCAGATTGATCCTCTGATCATCAGACAACGCCATTTCGCCTGTAGCCGGGGAAAATCCCGCGCTGTGGCCTGACCAGTGGTAAACCAGAAATTCCGGGTTATCTACATATACATTTCTCCGTCCGCTTTTAGAAAGATCCGTACTCCGTTTCCACAGCCGTTCCAGCCGCGGGCTCCTCTGAAATTTCGATCCTGAAGTGTTCATGGCAATACCTCCTCTTCTATTTTCCTTTTTCTTCAGGGCGTCCATGTGACCTGTCCGGTCTACGGACTCCCTGCGGTGCCGATCCGTTCTTTTCTTTATATTTTACTCAGAAAATAAAGAAGCCACAACTTCCTGTTGTGACTTCAAGGTTGCACAATGTGACTTTTTCGATATTCTCCCGGCGGGATTTCCATATAGTTTTTGAACGCCCGCGAAAAAGCCTTTTCATCCGCGTATCCCGCGGCCCTGGCCGCCTCATAGACGGACGCCCCGGCCGTCAGCCGCAGCGCCGCGGCGTTCAGCCGCTTTGCCAGAAGGTACTGATTCGGCGGCATGTGAAAAAGGCTTTTAAATTTCCGGGAAAAATACGATCTGTCCATCCCCGCGTACTCTGCCAGCGCTTCCACTGTCAGTTCCCGTTCTGTATTCCGGTTGATATATTCCAGAACGCTCTGCATCCGGCCATTGACCTCCCGCAGTCCCGGAAGCTGCTCCGCCGCCAGAGAAAGAAACACGCCGAATACCTTCTTCAGCTCTTCAAAATGTTCCGGCTCCTCCCCAAGCTTTTTCAGGGCTTCCAGAAGATGAAACACGGAAGAGCCTGCCGTTACCTCCAGGCTGGTCAGCTTCAGGCAAAGCCAGCCCTCGATCTCCGCATGAAACCACAGCACATCCAGAGGACAAGCCGTATTCTGCCACAGCGTATACGGCTGCATCACCGGGAACAGCCAGAGGCGGCCCGGCGTCAGCCTGAATTCTTTCCCTCCATGGCTGCACCAGGCCTCGCCCCCGTACACGTAATAAATCCTGTGAAAGACTGCGCTTTCATTTTTCATTCCCCAGGAATCAGGACAGATTGTATAGCCGTTCTGTATCAGATCGAATTTATATTTCACAGGCACCGCCTTTCTCTCTGCTCCTTTTTCTAACGGAGCATCCCGGATCCGCCATTCTCACGCTGCATATTCCGAAGCTGCATCCGCCTCCCGTACATATGATAAATTTTTTCCTGTTTCTTCGCTCTCAGGAAAGTTCTCAGCGCAAATACAAACGGGAGCAGAAAAACGACCGCCAGTATGACCATCAGAACAACGCTTCCGCCGTCGATTCCATACCCTTCAGACGCGATATCCGTCCCCATGGCCGCGATCCCAAGGAGCATGAAAACCGCAAGAATCGCCGTCAGAACCAACGCCACGATCTTCCGCTTTATCTTCAGCTTCTGCGGCGCATAGTCCTGCATCACCACAGCTTCATCAAATTCGCCGCGTTCCAGCCTCGCTTCCTGCTGCTTAACCATCTCGTTATACTCCTGCCGGTTCTTCTCCCAGCCGGCCCCGCAGCGGTCGCAGACCAGCATCCTTTTCTGCGTCACAGACATAACCGGAATATAGAAAACCGTCGCCCTCTGCTGAAGGCGCTTCAAACGAAACTGGGTCCGCTGTCCGCAGGCCGGGCAGATATCGTTTCCCATCCATATATCGTCCTTTATCCTCCGCCCGTAACCAATTAAAACCATCATGGCTTCTGATCTTCCCCCTTCCAGAATTTCAGATCAGACAGCCCTTCTGTTAAAGCCCACCCGCTTCTGCTTCTGAAACTCCTGTGCTACTTTTTATTCTATGTCAGTATATCTTCTTTCCCGCAGTCCCGCAAGTCCTTCTTCATATAAATTACATCGTCCAGAGGGTTATCGTAATAAGGTGCAATTTCACGAAATCCGTATTTTCGGTACAGATGCACCGCTCCTTCCAGCCGTTTCAGCGTGTCCAGCACCATTTCTTCATAACCTGCCTCTTCCGCAAGCTTCAGAATCGTCCGGACCAGGCAATCTCCGATTTTCTGACCGCGATATTCCGGTTTTACATATAACCGCTTCATTTCGCACCGGCGGCTGTCATGACACCGGATGGCCACACAGCCTGCTACACTGCCATCTGCGGCCACAGCAGCCAGAAGCTTTCCATTTTTTACACCGGAGTATTTATTCTCCAGATGTTCCATCTCCTCGGCAAAATTCTGAAAGGTAAGATCCTCTCCCAACC
>DVJR01000137.1 GCA_018716575.1 Candidatus Scatomonas merdavium
TCCCCCCAGATTCGCTCGTCCAGTTCCCGGAAGATTTTCTGTACCTGCTTTGCCTTCTCTTTTCCTTCTTCCGTAAGGCAGATCAGATAAGAGCGCCGGCAGCCGGGATTATTCTCTCTTTTCAGGAGTCCGGCCTTTTCCAGCCGGTCAATATTCCGGGACATGGTAGCCGCATCGCGCATACACAGATCTGCCAGCTGCTTCTGGGTCATAGTTCCTTCCTCCAGCAGGGTGCGAAGGGCACGCGCCTGCCCTTCGCCCACGGTCAGCCCCAGCACCTGCAGCTTCGGCCCCAGAAACTTTTTTCTTTCCATATCCAGTCTGTGCAAGATCTCTCTGATTTCATTTTTTCTCATATTTCAACCCGCTTTCTACTCCAGTTCAAACTGTCCGGTGTACAGCTGATAATAACGCCCCTTCTGCTCCAGCAGCGATTCATGATCGCCCCGCTCGATGATTTCGCCCTGCTCCAGCACCATGATTGCCTTGGAGTTGCGCACCGTGGAAAGGCGGTGGGCAATTACAAATACCGTCCGGCCGTCCATGATGGCATCCATACCTTTCTCTATCAGGCGCTCGGTACGGGTATCGATGGAACTTGTGGCCTCGTCAAGAATCAGCACCGGCGGCCGTGCCACGGCCGCCCGGGCGATGGCCAGCAGCTGGCGCTGGCCCTGGGACAGATTGCTGCCGTCGCTGTGAAGCATGGTGTCATAGCCATCCGGCAGCCTGCGGATAAAGGAGTCCGCGTTGGCGATCCGGGCCGCCTCTCTTACCTCCTCGTCCGTGGCGTCCAGTTTCCCGTATCGGATATTGTCCGCAATGGTTCCGGTAAAGAGGTGCGTCTCCTGAATTACCATGGCAAGCGAATGGCGCAGGTCGTCTTTTTTGATTCTGCGGATATCGATGCCGTCATAGGTGATCGTTCCGGCCTGTATCTCATAAAACCGGTTGATCAGATTGATGATTGTCGTTTTTCCGGCTCCCGTGGAGCCCACAAAAGCGATTTTCTGTCCGGGTTTCGCATACAGGGAAATTCCGTTCAGAATCTTCTTCTCCGGCACATAACCGAAGACCACCTGTTCAAAACGCACGTCGCCTTTCAGCGGAACCAGGCTGGCCCCGGCTCCCTTTTCGTCCGGCACTTTCCAGGCGAAACAGCCGGTACGCTCCGCAGTCTCCGCAAGATTTCCATTTTCTTCCTTTACATTGCAGAGGGTCACATCACCTTCATCCACTTCGGGCTCCGCCTCCATCAGGTCAAAGATCCGCTCCGCTCCGGCAAGAGCCGTCATCAGAAGGTTTACCTGCTGGGTAAACTGATTCAGGGGCATGGCACTCTGGCGTACATAGACCAGATAGGACGCCAGGCTTCCCAGATCCATCAGTCCGGCCAGGGTAAACAGGCCGCCCGCGCAGGCAGAGACTGCGTAATTCAGATAGGAAAGACTCACCACCGTGGGAACCTGCATGCCCGTATAGGCCAGCGCGCTGGTAGATTCTCTTCTGAGGTTTTCATTCAGCACACAGAAATTCTCAAAATCCTTTTTCTCATGGTTGAAGACCTTTTCCACTTTCTGGCCCACCATCATTTCTTCCACAAACCCATTGATACGGCCCAGTTCCGCCTGCTGTCTCTGGAAATATTTCCGGCTCCTGCTTCCATTGAACCGGATAAACGCGAACATCAGAACAAGAAATACCACCACAATCAGAGACAGCCGGACACTCAGGACCATCATCATGACAACGGTGCCCGTCAGCGTCAGGAAACTCTGAATGATCATGGCAAAGCTGTTGTTCATGGCCTCCTGCACTGTGTCCACATCGTTGGTAAAACGACTCATCAGCTCGCCGTGGGTATGGGCGTCGAAATATTTCAGCGGCAGCTTCTGCACATGCACGAACAGATCCCGCCGGATTTCCTGCACCACCGTCTGGGCTGATTTGATCATCAGCTGATTGTAGCCCAGCGTGGCAAGAGCGCCGCACAGATACATGATTCCCATGCCGATAACGGCTTCCACAAGCCCCTTCATATCGCCCGGCATAATAAACCGGTTGATGACCGGCTTCAGCAGATAGGTGCCCATCAGGCTGGCTCCCGTGCTGATAAAGACCAGAATCCCCACCAGCAGAAACAGCCATTTGTGATGTCCCAGATAACTTAAAAGGTGAAAAAGCGTCTTTTTTGTATTTTTCGGCCTCTTATAGCCGTCATATCTGTATTGTGCCATTTAAAGCTCCACCCCTTCCTTCTGAGAATCATAGATCTGCTGATATATCTCGCTTCTCGCAAGCAGCTCCTCGTGGGTGCCGATATCGCTGATCTTTCCATCATCCAGAATCACAATCTGATCCGCGTCCCGCACAGAGGATATTCTCTGGGCAATGATAATCTTCGTCATAAAGGGCAGATATTCCGCCAGCCGCTCCCGGATCTTACGCTCTGTAGCCGTATCCACCGCGCTGGTGGAATCGTCCAGAATCAGCACCTTGGGCTTTTTCAGGAGCGCGCGGGCAATACAAATCCTCTGCTTCTGACCACCGGACACATTGACGCCCCCCTGTCCCATCTCTGTGTCATATCCTTCCGGCAGACGCTCCAGGAACTCGTCCACACAGGCGATCCGGCAGACCTCTTCCACCTCTTCCATGGAAGCGTCTTCTCTGCCCCATTTCAGATTTGCAAGGAGGCTTCCGGAAAACAGCGTATTTTTCTGAAGGACCATGGCT
>DVJR01000138.1 GCA_018716575.1 Candidatus Scatomonas merdavium
ATTTTCTGTGCAACCTGTATGTCCGTTACTATTACAGTCCGGCGCTGTATTCCTGGATTTTCTGCAGAACCCTGTCCGCTTCCTCTCCTTCAAGCGGCGTGGGCTGGTAATTATTATAGTCCGCCACAGAGGACAGGGAGCAGGGAATGATATTTGTCACATTATCCTCCACCAGCTCACCGTTCTCTACAGTGAAGGTCTGCTGAAAAATCATAGTGTCCTTATCCGAAGGATTGCTGTTCCCGCCGAAGCAGAAATTTCCCAGACTGTATACGATATTTTTTCCCTTATATTCTTCAATGCCCTCCAGCACATGCGGATGATGGCCCAGCACCAGATCCGCTCCGTTGTCTATCGCGGAATGAGCCAGAGCAACCTGCGTATCATCCGGGTAATATTCCTTCTCTACGCCCCAGTGGAAGCTGACGATTACAATCTGCGCGCCCTCCGCCTCCACAGACTGGATATATGAAATCATCTCATCCTCGCATTCCATGCCGTCCGCCAGCTCATAGACGCCCACCAGCCCTACCTTCACACCGTTCACGTCCATGACCGCCGTGCGGTCGTAGCCAAAGGAAACGATGCCCTCGGTGCCCAGATAGCCGATGGTGTCGATGTAGCTCTGATCGCCGTAATCATGGCTGTGGTTATTGGCCAGATTAGCTGCCTCCACGCCGCCCTCAGAGAGAACCTGGGCGTAGGAACCGTTGCCCTTGAAGGCGAAGGTCTTATCCTGGCGCGACGTTTCCTCCGTCAGTGTTCCTTCCATGTTGACAATGGTCAGATCGTCCGCGTCAAAGATGGATTTTACGTTCTGGAAAAAGTACGCAGCCCCGTTCTGGTCAAAATAGGCATTAAAGCTGGTGCTCTGGTCGAAATTTTCATCAGTTCCCAGCGTGCAATCGCCGGCCGCGCTGATGGTAATGGACACCGCCTCCTGCGCCGTGTCCCCTGTGCCGCTCTGTCCGCTTCCGGCGGAAGAGCCTGTCCCGTCCGTACTCCCGGCTGAACTCCCATTCTGACCGTCCGACGACGAGACAGTTCCGCCGCCGGATCCGGTCTCCGCCAGAGCGCTCCGGGTCCCGTCATCCTGCCCGGAGCGCGAGGATGCATTCACGGCAATACAAATAATACAGATGACAAGGGCCGCCGCCAGGCACGTCCGCATCAGAAACACTTTCCTGCGCCTCTCCCGCCGTCTTCGCCGCATAATTGCCTGACGCCTGCGCATGCGGCGCAGGTATTCCTCCTCCGTCTCTCTTCTGTCATTTCCCGCCATTCCGCCGGAGCGCCGCCGTCTCCTCTGTCCTTCCTCTCCCATATTCATACCCCCTGCCGCGATATTCGCAGTTTTTTCCATATCACAGGAAAGGACTGCCGCCGGTTCTCGCTGTTGCCGGCATGCAGTCCTTTCCCTTCTCTCTGTTATTTCTCTTTTTTGTCTGTGGATTTGGTATCTTTCTCCGGAACCGCCGCCGCATCTTCAGGCTTCTCCACCTGAATGATAGCCGCCTTTCTCATGGGAATACGGCAGTTCTTGTTGTTGCCGAACTCCACAATCACATCTTCCTCCGTTATATCGATAATCACACCGTAGAATCCGCTGCTGGTCACAACCGCGTCGCCAATCTCCATACTGGAAAGCATGGCCTGCTGCCTCTTCTGCTCTTTCTTCTGGGGACGGATCATCATGAAATACATGAGCGCGATCAGAGCGATCATAAGGATGATCATACTCATACCGCCCATTCCGCCGCTGGATGCCGATGCTTCACTTGCAAAAATCATGTTCTGTTTCCTCCTAAATTTTCCTTTGCTCCAAAATAATGCGTTATTATCATAATACACAAACATCCGGCATAGAGCAAGTATTTTTTTATCTTTTAGTCTGCGCCGCCGGACGCCATGCCCTCCAGCTTGGCCTTCTTGTACTCCGCGAACCGCCCTTCCTCCAGGGCCTGCCGGATCTCGGCCATCATCGTATTGTAAAAATACAGGTTATGCAGCACGCAGAGGCGCATACCCAGCATCTCCTTTGCCTTCAGCAGATGACGGATATATGCCCTGCTGTAGCGCCGGCAGGCCGGGCAGTCGCAGCCCTCCTCAATGGGGCGTCCATCCAGCTCATACTTTGCGTTCAGCAGGTTCCGTTTTCCCTGATTGGTATAGACGTGCCCGTGGCGGCCGTTGCGGCTGGGGTAGACGCAGTCGAAAAAGTCAATGCCCCGCTCCACGCCCTCCAGGATATTGGCAGGCGTCCCTACGCCCATCAGATACGTGGGCTTGTCCTGGGGCAGATACGGCACCACCTCTTCCAGAATGTGATACATTTCCTCATGGCTCTCTCCTACGGCCAGTCCTCCCACCGCGTAGCCGTCCAGCTCCATCTCGCTGATTCGCTTCGCGTGGTCGATGCGGATATCCGGATAGATGGCCCCCTGGTTGATGCCGAACAGCAGTTGGTTCTTATTAATAGTATCCTCCCGGCTGTTCAGCTCCGCCATTTTTATCTTACAGCGCTCCAGCCACCGGGCCGTCCTGTCCACAGAGGCCTGGACGTAAGAGCGGTCTGCCACGCTGGAAGGGCACTCGTCAAAGGCCATGGCGATGGTGGATGCCAGATTGGACTGAATCTGCATACTCTCCTCCGGCCCCATGAAAATTTTCCTGCCATCCACATGGGAACGGAAATAAACCCCTTCTTCTTTGATCTTTCGCAGAGTGGCCAGGGAAAACACCTGAAAACCGCCGGAATCCGTCAGGACCGGCTTGTTCCAGGACATGAACTTGTGGATGCCACCCATCTTCTTCACAACCTCATCGCCCGGCCGCACATGAAGATGATAGGTATTTGACAGCTCCACCTGAGTGCCGATCCCTTCCAGATCCTCGGTGGATACGGCGCCCTTGATAGCCGCCGCCGTCCCCACGTTCATAAATACCGGCGTCTGTATCGTTCCGTGAACGGTCTGAAATTCCGCCCGCTTTGCCCTGCCTTCCAGCTTTAATATCCGATAGCTGCTCATATTCTCCTGCTCCGCCTTTCTTTTTTCTCTCCGCCGTCCGGAAAACCTCTCCCCGGCCGGCCGCCGGTCTTTTCATTTCTCCGTCCGGCCATACGGTCATTTGCCCGCCGGTACCCATACGGATACCGAGCCTCCGTTCACCGGGAATTCTCCATAGCCGTCCGCTCCGATGGTCACGGCTTCTTTCCTGTTGCCCAGGTAATCCAGGAACAGCTCTCCGGCAAACACGGTTCCCACATACATGCGCTTCCGGGCCTCTCCCCGGTCTGTCAGCACCACTGCCATACCGGAGCCCGGATGCTCCCGGTCACCCTCTCTGGTCCAGCCGATGACCTCCGAACTGTCCAGATAATCGTGTTGGGGTCCGTAGGCGTATTTTTTTCTGGCCAGAAGCAGCCGTTCCATTCCTTCCACCGGCGCTATCCCGTCATGGGGTATTCCGTAGAGATCCCCGTAAAAGACGCAGGGAAGCCCCTCCTGCCGCAGCAGAATGCAGGCATATGCCATGGGCTTGCACCATCCGGCCACCCAGGATTCCAGCGCCTGGCCCGGCTGGGTATCGTGATTGTCCACAAACGTCACCGACGCCTCCGGCTCACAGCCCGTCAGCGTGTTCCGGAACAGCTCCCGCAGATCAAAGGTGCCGTTCGCACCGGACAGTACCCGGAATTTAAAATGCAGCGGCACGTCGAACAGCCGCATCACACGGCCGCATTTTTCCAGATAAGCGCGGAGCACATTCACATCTGTATGCCAGTACTCTCCCACTGCCGGAAGCTGCCTTCCGCTTTCCGAGCGCAGCCTTCCCAGCCAGCGCGGGAAAAAGGATACGTCGATGTGCTTCACCGCATCCAGCCGGAACCCGTCCATGCCAACCGTCTCCAGATACCAGCGTCCCCACCGGTCCAGCTCCTCCAGCACGGCGGGATTTTTCATGTCCAGATCGGCTCCCATGAGATAATCATAGTTGCCGTTCTCTGTATCGACACCGTTTTCCCAGGTTTTCCCTTCAAACTCGAAGATCTGATGGCGTTTCCGCCTGTCGTCCCAGTCCACTCCGTCAAAGCAGCTCCAGTTCCAGACAAAATCTGAATATTTTCCATGCCTTCCGGGGAAGGTAAATTTCGTCCATGCCTGAATTTCCTCATTCGGAGAAATATCCTGATTCCTGTTGGCGCTGTTCACGGCATCCGCCCGTACAGTTTCCGCCTCATCCGCTCCCATGCGGTGATTAAGGACAATATCCGCATAAACCTCCAGCCCCGCGTCATGACATGCCCGAACCGCCCGGAGATATTCATCCCTGGTTCCGTATTTCGTCGGCACCGTTCCCTTCTGATCAAATTCTCCCAGATCATACAGATCATATACGCCATATCCCACGTCACTTTTTCCGGCCTGTCCCTTATAGGCGGGAGGCGTCCATACGCCGGTAATTCCCAGCCGCGCCAGTTTTCCGGCCTCCGTTTCCAGACGCTTCCAATGCTGCCCGTCTTCAGGCAGATACCATTCAAAAAACTGAAACAGAGTCTTATTATCCATAAGCATCCTTTCCCCCGGTCTGTTGTCAATGGTACAAGTATAGCCTGTTCCGCCGCAAAAGTCAAAGACTCCCTCTTTTGCAAAAAAACTACATATTTAATGCTTTTTTAATAGTTCGTGTGAATTTTACCAATTGTAATTGCATAAATCTTGTCGTATAATTCTACTATGTAGGCTCCGCCATACGGCTGCGCTGCCGGACAGTCCTTTTTGTTCCGCGCGCCGGAATCTGGCGGCTATTTCTTTGAAAAATCAGGAGAATGTGATTTTATGAACAATAACGTATATACTCTTGGAATCGATATCGGTTCCACCACTGTGAAAATCGCTATTCTGGATCAGGAACAGAAGCTGCTCTTTTCCGATTATGAACGGCATTTTGCCAATATCCAGGAGACTCTGGCGGCGCTTCTCGGCAAGGCCCATGAGCAGCTGGGTGAAATGCAGCTCTCGCCCGTCATCACGGGCAGCGGCGGCCTGACCCTGGCCAAGCATCTGGAGGTGCCCTTCGTCCAGGAGGTCATCGCCGTTTCCACCGCCCTGCAGCATTACGCGCCTCAGACGGACGTTGCTATTGAACTGGGCGGCGAGGATGCTAAAATTATCTATTTCGAGGGCGGCAATGTGGAACAGCGTATGAACGGCATCTGCGCCGGGGGCACAGGCTCGTTCATAGACCAGATGGCCTCCCTTCTGCAGACGGACGCCGTGGGTTTGAATGAATACGCCAAAAACTACAAGGCCATTTATCCCATCGCAGCCCGCTGCGGCGTGTTTGCCAAAACGGACATTCAGCCCCTGATCAACGACGGGGCAACGAAGGAAGATCTGTCCGTCTCCATTTTTCAGGCGGTGGTCAATCAGACCATCTCAGGTCTGGCCTGCGGCAAGCCCATTCGCGGACATATCGCATTTCTGGGCGGACCGCTCCACTTCCTTTCAGAGCTGAGGCAGTCCTTTATCCGGACTCTGAAGCTGGATGATGAGCACACTATCATACCGGAGAACTCTCACCTGTTCGCAGCCATCGGCTCGGCCATGAACGCATCCCCGGAGTCATCTGTTTCTCTCGAGGGGCTGAAAAAGCGTCTGGATGCCGGCGTGCAGATGGATTTTGAGGTGGCCCGCATGGAGCCCCTGTTCTCCAGCCAGGAGGAATACGATGCATTCCTGGAACGCCAGAGCGTCAACAACGTAGCAACCGCCGATTTTTCTACATATGAGGGCAACTGCTATCTGGGCATCGATGCCGGTTCTACCACTACCAAAGCGGCCGTGGTGGGCGAAGACGGCTCTCTTCTGTATTCCTTCTACAGCAACAACAACGGAAGCCCCCTGGCCACCTCCATCCGGGCTATCCAGGAGATCTATCAGCAGATGCCGGACTCTGCCCGCATCGCCTATGCCTGCTCCACAGGCTACGGCGAGGCGCTGATCAAAGCCGCCCTGATGCTGGACGAGGGCGAGGTGGAGACCATCGCCCATTATACAGCCGCGGCCTTCTTCGATCCGCAGGTAGACTGTATTCTGGACATCGGCGGACAGGATATGAAATGCATCAAGATAAAGGATCACACCGTGGACAGTGTGCTTCTCAACGAGGCATGCTCCTCCGGCTGCGGCTCTTTCATTGAAAATTTCGCTCAGTCCCTGAATTACAGCGTACAGGACTTTGCCAAAGAAGCGCTTTTTGCCGAGCACCCCATTGATCTGGGTACCCGCTGCACTGTCTTTATGAATTCAAAGGTAAAGCAGGCCCAGAAGGAAGGCGCTACCGTAGCGGACATCTCCGCCGGACTGGCCTATTCGGTCATCAAGAACGCTCTTTACAAGGTCATCAAGGTCTCCGACGCTTCTGAGCTGGGACAGCATATCGTCGTCCAGGGCGGAACCTTCTACAACGACGCCGTGCTGCGGAGCTTCGAACGTATTGCAGAATGCGAAGCCATCCGCCCCGACATCGCCGGTATCATGGGAGCCTTCGGCGCGGCCCTGATCGCGAGAGAGCGTTTTGAGGGACAGGCCACCACCATGCTGCCCATAGAGAAGATCAATACGCTGGAATATTCTACCAGGATGGCCAACTGCAAGGGCTGCACAAACAGCTGCCGTCTGACCATCAACAAATTCAGCGGAGGCCGCCAGTATATCAGCGGAAACCGCTGTGAGCGGGGAATTGGCAAGGAAAAGAACGCCAACCACATTCCCAATCTGTTCGAGTATAAATATAAAAAGCTGTTCGATTACACGCCTCTGGCCGAGGATGAAGCTCCCCGGGGCAAGGTGGGCATTCCGCGGGTTCTGAACATGTTCGAGAACTACCCGCTCTGGTTCACCTTCTTCACAAAGCTGGGCTACCAGGTAGTGCTTTCTCCCACCTCGACCAGGAAAATCTATGAGCTGGGCATTGAATCCATTCCCAGCGAATCGGAGTGCTACCCGGCCAAGCTGGCCCACGGCCATGTGGAATGGCTGCTGAAGCAGGGGGTGAAATACATTTTCTACCCGTGCATTCCCTATGAGAGGAACGAATTCGGCGATGCGGTCAACCACTACAACTGCCCCATCGTCACCTCCTACGCAGAGAATATCAAAAACAACGTGGACGAATTAGGAGACCCCTCCATCACCTTCCAGAATCCTTTCCTGGCGCTGACCAGTGAACAGATTCTCGCTGATGAGCTGGTAAAAGTCATGCCCCAGATTCCTGAAGAGGAAGTACGGGCAGCCTGCCATGAGGGCTGGGAAGAGCTGGCGCGGATGAGAGAGGATATCCGCCGCAAGGGCGAGGAAACGCTGAAATGGATGGAGGAGACGGGACACAGGGGTATCGTCCTGGCGGGGCGGCCCTATCACATCGACCCGGAAATCCATCACGGCATACCGGATATGATTACTTCCTACGATATCGCCGTGCTGACGGAGGATTCCGTATCCCATCTGGCTCCCCTGGAGCGCCCGCTCCGGGTCAACGACCAGTGGATGTACCACACGCGCCTGTACGCGGCGGCCAATTTTGTCAAGACCAGAGAGGATCTGGATCTGATCCAGCTGAACTCCTTTGGCTGCGGTCTGGACGCCGTCACCACCGACCAGGTATACGAGATACTGACAAACAGCGGAAAAATATACACCTGCCTGAAGATCGACGAGGTCAACAATCTGGGAGCCGCCCGCATCCGCGTCCGCTCCCTGATCGCCGCCCTTCGGGCCAGAGACAAAAATCCGGAGTCCAGAACAATCCGTCCCTCTTCCATCGAAAAGGCGCCGTTCCTGCCGGAGATGAAGAAAAACTACACGATCCTCTGCCCGCAGATGTCGCCGATCCATTTTGAGCTGATACAGCCGGCCTTCAATACCGGCGGCTACAACCTGGAAATTCTGCCCAATGACAACAAAGAGGCGGTGGATGTGGGACTGAAATACGTGAACAACGACGCATGCTACCCATCCCTGATGGTAGTCGGCCAGATCATGCAGGCGCTGCTGTCGGGCAAATACGACCTGCACCGCACGGCGGTCATCATGACCCAGACCGGAGGCGGCTGCCGGGCCTCCAACTACATCGGCTTTATACGGAGAGCCCTGAAGAAGGCGGATATGGACTACATTCCCGTGATTTCTCTGAACTTAAGCGGGCTGGAGAGCAACCCCGGCTTCAAGATCACGCCAAAGATGGCCCTGCGTGTGGTCTATGCGGCAGTCTTCGGAGATATTCTGATGAAGTGCATCTACCGGATGCGCCCCTATGAGAAGGTGAAAGGCTCTGCCAACAGGCTTCACCGGAAATGGGCTAAAATCTGTATTGATTTTGTCAGCGGCCCCAAGGCCTCTTTCAAAAAATACAAACAGATTTGCCGTACCATGATCCGGGATTTCGACCGTCTTCCCATTACAGACGAGAAAAAACCGCGTGTCGGCATCGTGGGCGAAATCCTGGTAAAATTCCTGCCGGCCGCCAACAACCATCTGGCAGAGCTGCTGGAAAAGGAAGGCGCCGAGGCGGTCTGCCCGGACCTGATCGACTTCTTCATGTACAGTTTTTATAACGCCAATTTCAAATTTAAGCACCTGGGCGGAAAGAAATCCACGGCCGCGCTCTGCAATCTCGGCATCAAGGCCATCGACTGGCTGCGGAGCGCCGCTTCGAAGGAATTCGAAAAGAGCGTGCATTTCACGCCGCCTGCGAAGATTGAGGATCTGGCCGAATACGCCTCTCCATCGTATCCGTGGGCAACCAGACCGGCGAGGGCTGGTTCCTGACCGGCGAGATGATGGAGCTGATCCACGCAGGCGTGGAAAATATCGTCTGCACTCAGCCCTTTGGCT
>DVJR01000139.1 GCA_018716575.1 Candidatus Scatomonas merdavium
CAGGTGTTCCGCAGAGACAGGGAACTGCTCTGCCTGGTGACAGCGGAGGCCCTCTGCATGTTTTTCTATGCGCCGCTGTCCTCCTTTTATCCGCTGATGACCAGCGATTACTTTGATCTGTCCGCGATGTATGGCAGTTTGGTAGAGCTGGCTTTTGCAGTAGGGATGCTCGTGTCCTCGCTGTTGTTTTCCAGCGTGCTGAGGGTGGAGCGGAAGCTCAGAGTATCTTACTGCGGCCTGCTGGCTATGGGTACGATTTCGGCCGCATGCGGCATACTCGCGCCTGTATTTGCAGGCTGGGTCCTGTTTGCCCTGCTTTGCGCCGGGCTTGGCGCAGCCGGGAATGTGCATACCATTCCGCTGACCGCGTATATTCAGGAGACGGTGGAGGCGGAAAAAATGGGACGGGCATTTTCTGTGCTGACCCTGATATCGTCTGTAACTATGCCGGTAGGGCTGCTGATCAGCAGCCCCGTGGCGGAAGCTGTGGGCGTCCGCGGCTGGTTTCTGATGGCCGGGTGCGCTATAGTATTCGCGGCGGCGGCTGTCGGATTTATATTCCGCCTGAGGAAAGGGAGAAATAGAAAATGATCCGGAAAGCCGCGGAAACGGGGTGCTAAAAAAGGGTATGCTCTGCATATAATGGTCAGAAAAGGTTTGGCAGGTGCAGGGCATGAGAGAAGATGAGAAGACAGGACTCAGGACGGAGGAAATAAATCCGGCAGATCGGGTAGATCGGGGAACACTGCAGATTCTGGTCAATACCAGACTGCAGAACAGACCGGTTGCGGATGCAAGAGTGTCGATTTCCTATACGGGAGATCCGGAGCGGATTATTGAAGAGCTGCGGACGGATAGCAGCGGGCGGACACCGGAGATGGAGCTGCCCACTCCGCCGCTGGAATACAGCATGGAGCCGGGGATGAACCAGCCTTATTCCGAGTACACGCTGCAGATCACGGCCCCGGGCTTTGCTCCGGTGGAGGTTTCCGGATCAGAGCTGCTTCCGGGTCAGTTCTCAAGGCAGCCGGTGCTTCTGGATCCCCTGACACCGGAAGAACAGTATGAGGATATTGTGATTCCGGAGCACACGCTGTACGGCGAATACCCGGAAAAGATACCGGAGGATGAGATAAAGCCTACCAATGAAACAGGAGAAATCGTTCTGAGCCGGGTAGTGGTGCCGGAATATGTGGTGGTGCATGATGGAGTGCCGTCAGATTCCACGGCAAGGGATTACTATGTCAGATACCGGGATTATATCAAAAATGTGGCAAGCAGTGAGATCTATGCCACCTGGCCCACAGCGACCATAGAAGCCAATGTACTGGCGATCATGTCGTTTACACTGAATCGTGTGTATACGGAATGGTATCGGAACAGAGGTTATGATTTTACCATCACATCCTCAACGGCATATGATCAGAAATGGATCTACGGGCGGAATATCTATGAGAGCATTTCCTATGTGGTGGATGAGATTTTTGCCGATTATCTTTCCAGGCCGAATGTGAAGCAGCCGATTCTGACCCAATATTGCGACGGTCAGCGAGTCAGCTGTCCCAACTGGCTGAGTCAGTGGGGTTCCAAAAATCTGGGCGACAGGGGCTACAGCGCTGTTCAGATCGTGCGCTATTATTACGGACAGGATATGTATATCAACACGGCAGAAGAAATATCCGGGATTCCCGCATCCTGGCCCGGATATAATCTGGATATTGGCGCATCAGGCGACAAGGTTCGCCAGCTTCAGGAACAGCTGAATGCAATAGCGGAAGTCTATTCGGCCATTCCGGCCGTCAGTGTGGACGGGATTTACGGGGAACAGACCAAAGAATCCGTCCGTAGATTCCAGAGCGTATTCGGCCTTCCGGCCACAGGTGTTGTGGATTATCCCACCTGGTATAAGGTACAGGAAATCTACGTAGCTGTAACACGGATTGCCGAACTGCGGTAGAAAAAGCTTCTGCCTGCGGAAAACTGCAGACGGAAGGCAGCGACACAGAATTCAGTTCACCCGGAAGGGGTTTTCTTTTCCCTGGACGGTGGCCAGACAGCTGGTGATGGAATATTCGATCATATCGCTGACGGCCTCATCGGTAAAGAAGGCCGTGTGGGGCGTCATCAGGACATTGGGCATGGCGTTCAGCACGGCCATTTCGTGATGACACACAGGCGTGTACTTGAAATCCTGGTAATAAATGTGGCTTTCATTTTCCAACACATCCAGAGCAGCGGCGGATACCTTGCCGGATTCCAGCGCTTCGATCAGCGCTGATGTATCTATAACAGATCCCCGGGCCATGTTGACAAGAACCACGCCGTCCTTCATACGTCTCAGGGCTTCCCTGTTTACCATGTGAAATGTTTCCTCAGTGGCGGGAACATGAAAGGTGATCAGGTCGCAACGGCGCCAGAGCGTATCCAGATCCACATATTCGGCGTGGGTCTTTACAGATTCCTTTTCTGTGGGGCTGCAGGCCAGAATACGGCAGCCGAAGCCGCTGAGATTCCGGATGACCATCTCGCCGATCCGGCCGGTTCCGACTACGCCGACGGTCATGTTACAGAGCTCCCTGCCGCGGATACCATCCAGAGAATAGTCCTGTCCCATGTAACGGATCAGGATCGTTTTCATGCGCCGTATGGCCATCAGGATGGTCATAACGGTGTATTCCGCCACCGTATGGGGCGTGTAGCTGACGTTGGAAACCACGATGCCAAGCTCTGCTGCCCGGCGGTAATCCACATGCTCATATCCCACCGTCCGGGTGGAGATAACGCGGACTCCGTAGCTGTGCCAGAGATCAATGATCTCTCCTGGAACAGCATTTGTGATGACGCTGACAGCCTCGCAGTCTCTGACAAGAGAAACGTTGGCAGTGGAAGGGGCTTCGGTGGAAATCACAAGCTCCACACCATATTGAGCGGCGTATTTTTCGAACAGCGGCCGTTCGTCTGGACGGCAGCGGAAAACTGCTAATCTCATAAAAACCTCCGAAAACTATGTAGTTCTGCCGGGAGGATCCGGCAGACTATTACTATTATAATGCCGCGCGGAAAAGAAAACAAGCGGTTGCCAGACAGGATACCCGCAGAATTCAGGCGTCAGAAGAAAGAAAATTGAACTTCTGAAAAAGAAATATTGAACTGATTAAAAATAAGTTGAACTTTCTGAGGGGGTATGTTATAATGCTTCTGGACGAAATTGAACTTCATTTGAATTGAACCCATGGAGGATGAAATATGCCTGAAAAGACATTTGCGGACCGGCTGAAGGAAGCCATGGCCAGACAGGGGAAAAAACAGGTGGATCTGATCCGGGCAGCTGCGGACCAGGGCGTCAAGCTGGGAAAGAGCCATATGAGCCAGTATGTCAGCGGGAAAACGGTTCCCCGGGCGGATATTCTGCATTTTCTGGCGGACACGCTGCAGGTGGACGCGAACTGGCTGAAAGGAAAGACTCTGGATTCCGGACAGCCAGACGGCAGGGCAGGAGAGCGTGACATGAAAGCGCAGAATGCGGACAGGAAAGACGAAAAACACGAAAAGAGCGGGAGAATATCCCTGGGAGGTAGAAGGATGCGGGAATTTAAGAAATCTTCAAAACTGGACAACGTGCTGTACGATGTCAGAGGGCCGGTGGTGGATGAAGCAGAACGGATGGAAGAGTCGGGTACACAGATTCTGAAGCTGAATATCGGCAATCCGGCGCCTTTTGGTTTCCGTACGCCTGATGAAGTGATTTATGATATGCGGCGCCAGTTAGCAGAGTGTGAGGGCTATTCTCCGGCAAAAGGGCTTTTTTCAGCCAGGAAGGCGATCATGCAGTATGCGCAGCTGAAGAAGATTCCCAATGTTTCGATGGAGGATATCTATACGGGAAACGGAGTCAGCGAGCTGATTAATATTTGTATGTCAGCTCTTCTGGACGACGGGGATGAGATACTGATTCCCTCTCCGGACTATCCATTGTGGACCGCCTGCGCTACGCTGGCAGGCGGGAAGGCAGTCCATTATCTCTGCGACGAGCAGGCAGAATGGTATCCGGATATGAATGATATCCGGAAAAAAATCACCGACAGAACGAAGGGCATTGTTCTCATCAATCCAAACAACCCCACGGGAGCCCTGTATCCCAGAGCGGTTCTGCAGGAAATTGTAAACATCGCCAGAGAACATCAGCTGATTATATTTTCTGATGAGATTTATGACCGCCTGGTCATAGACGGGGAAGAACATGTCTCCATCGCGTCACTGGCGCCGGATCTGTTCTGCGTGACCTTCAGCGGACTTTCCAAGTCCCATATGATCGCCGGCTTTCGGATTGGCTGGATGATCTTAAGCGGCAACAAGAATATGGCGAAAGATTATATTGAAGGGCTGAAAATGCTGTCCAACATGCGTCTCTGTTCCAACGTGCCGGCCCAGTCCATTGTGCAGACGGCCCTGGGCGGCCATCAGAGCGTCAACAGCTACGTTGTGCCGGGAGGACGGATCTATGAGCAGCGGGAATACGTTTATAATGCAATCACGGATATTCCGGGCATTACCTGTGTGAAGCCAAAAGCAGCTTTTTACATGTTTCCGAAGATCGATGTAAAAAGGTTCAATATCACGGATGATGAGAAGTTCGCCCTGGATCTGCTTCGGGACAAGAAAATCCTGCTGGTTCACGGCGGCGGCTTTAACTGGCAGCAGCCGGATCATTTCCGGGTGGTGTATCTGCCGCGGATTGAAGTCCTGAAAGAGGCTATAGAGAAAATGACGGATTTTTTCAGCTATTACCATCAGTAAAGCCTGGCTTTCAGGCCGGATGGCCGTTTGATGAAGCTAGCGTAAAATTTTTGTAGGACACATAGAAAAGGGAACACTAGTTTTGTGTTATTATATTAGTCGACCAAAACCAATAGCACAAAGGAAGGTGTTCCCTATGATTAAGAGTATACAGCAGTTTGAGGAGTCTGGCATTAAAAAATTAGAAAAAACCATTGAAAGTTTCATGAAAAATCCCAAAGATATAGCATCCTTTGTTTATGGCATCCGCGATGAGGTGGTCACTCTGGGGCTGGAGCTGATAAAAAAGACATTAGAAGACTGCAACCAGACGCTCCGTGACAGCGCAAAAAGGAAACAGTGACAATATCAGTCTGTGCAGAAACAGAAGCGACAGAAAAG
>DVJR01000140.1 GCA_018716575.1 Candidatus Scatomonas merdavium
TAGGAGCCCTGCAGATCAGCGATCCCGGCGTATACTGTATGGGAAAACGCGCCGAACAGAGCGAAGCACATCATGACGATGGAATTGATCCGGCTGAAATCCTTTTTGCCAAATATTTCCCTGGCCACTTGAGGCGAGATTACCATAGTCTGGCAGACGCCCATTCCGTACATGGCACAGCCGGCATACATCAGCGGGCTGGAGCCGCAGAGAGCGAGAATCAGCGCGCCGCCTGCCCCAATAGCGCTGTAGAGGGTGGCGGAAAGCCGGACGCCTATTTTATCACAAAGCATACCCAGGGGCACATTGGCGATAAGCTGCATGACCATGCAGATGCTTACCAAATAAGAACCGGTATCCGCGCCAAGTCCCATAGAGACTGCGTGGCTGGGAAACTGCTGGCTGAAGCCGCCGCCTATAGACAGAAAGCCTGCCAGAAGGATTGCGGTGTAGAAGACCGGCATGTGAAGCGCTTTTTTTAAGGGAGTTCCGTACGATACGGAAACCACCTTTGCTTTCTCGGAAACATGCAGCTCGGAAGCATTGACGCCATAGGGCAGGAGCCCTTTTTCTTCCGGGGTATTTACCATCAGAAAAATTGCGGTAGGCAGCATAAATACTAAAGCCAGAATCCCGTAGAAGCGATAGGTATACTGCCATCCGCAGGCATTGATCAATTCAGTGGCAAGCGGAGAGAGAAAAGCGCTTGTGATGCCGGAAAAGGCGAAAGCCACACCGGAGGCGAAGCCTCTCTTTTTCTCAAACCAGTTGCTGATAAGGATGGAGATGGGGAGAGGAGCAATAAAAGCGATAGCTATGCCGAGAGGTATGGCAACGGCGTACCAGTGCCAGAGCTGCGTTCCTGCTGACAGCAGAAAAAAACAAACAGCCATCAATACTGTTGCCAGGCTCAGCAGAAGCTTGATATTTTTTCGCGGAATCAGCTTGCCTGCCGCATACATGCCGATTATCATGCCGAAGCCCTGAATAGTCATATAGTAGGAAACCTGGCCGTTGGTCACACCCAGGGAATCTGCTACGAAGGGCAGAAAGATTCCCACAGAGTTCAGGCACATGCCGAAACCGATTGACATCATGATACAGGTTCCGACCAGGATGACCCAGCAGTAGTGAAAATGAGTTCTTTTCTTCATAATCCCCATCCTCTTTTAACATAATGTTTTCTTGCTGCGCGCCGCAGCCCGTTTACCGGTACATCTTCATGGAATATTCGATGATTTCCGTCTCGAAGGTCCTGTAGACCTCAGCGTCGTTGCAGTTTATATTCAGAGCCACGCCGGAGCCTTTGTTCGCGTGGGCGCCGTAGGTATCCACGATTTCCCGTGCATAGGCCTTCAGCTGGTCAGCAGTAACGTCCTTATCGTTGATGAAGAACGGATTTGGAGCGTATTCCACCATAACGCGGTCACCGTATTCGCCCAGGATATGTTTGATATCATTGATGGTCTGGATCTCCAGGGCATCCGGGGCCAGCTCTTCCATAATGTACGGGATAAAGCGGTCGATCTTGCCGCAGTTGTGGAATTCCACCTTTACGCCGCGCTTGTGAATGGCTTCAAAGATTCTTCTGGTAGGCTCCAAAAGCAGATCCTTCATGGTGTCTACAGAAAAGAAGGTATCTTTTGCGGTTCCCCAGTCATCATTGTAAATGACGAAATCAAAATCATAGATATCGGCCATCCGGTTGAATATTTCGATCTTATAATCAGCCATCGCGTTGAAAAAGGCTTTGCAGGCGTCCGGTTCGGTGATCAGGGCCACCAGGGAATTTTCAAAGCCCATGAACATATGCATCCGTTCGAAAATGCCGTTTCCATAAGGCGTACAGAGCACCTTGCCGGGATCGGCCTGGAAGTTCGGCGTCTTTTCCCATACATAAGCGTCCATGTCCGGCCACTTTACGGCTGTTTCCCATTCGGTGATATCATCGAACATGATTCCGTGAGGGGTAGGCGTCCCGTATTTTTCGGAAAAGATATACTGGCAGCCGAACCAGTCATCGGTGGCCGATTTCATGCTCCGGGGCATGTCCTGGTTTGCTTTGCAGAAAGCGAACTGTGTGGTGCGGTACTGATTCGGCATCCACAGGGGCTTTTCATGATTCAGTGCTTTCAGAAAATTGTCGCGTTCGCTGATAGGCAGTTCTATGTCCAGCTTGGGCGGCGCGACGGGTTTTACGGCACAGACTTCAATTTCAGATATTTTCATAACACAAACACTCCTTTCTTATGCTGTTTCAGAATCTCGCAGTACCATCAGTATAAAAGAATGAAAAAGGAAAAGGTATGTTCCCGGAATATAAAAACAGAAACGGCTTTTTCGAGAGAATACAAAATCTTTTGTATCGGCCATACAAAGTTTCTGACGTTAATTGACGGTAAAATAAAGGCTGTGATAGAGTGTGAAATGTATCGTTTAACAGGTAAAGACAGAAGAGGAAAGGGGACCGATTATGCGGCTGAGTATGTGGATGATCGCTAACAGGCTTCATACTCTGGAGCCGGAAGTGCATATCCAGGGGAATGCGCCGATGGAACTTCGCGGAGCCAGAAATGTGGTGGCTCCCAACTGTGTGCATGTGTATGAAAAAGGCGGAGATATTTATGTCCGGTACGGCGATGACTACATTCTGCTCCATGGAATTGGTTTTAATTATGTATTCAACGTGGTTCAGGGAATTTTCGAATTTTATAATGACTGGACAGACTCCATTCAGCAAGCCGCTTTTGACATGGATTTTCAGAAAATTCTGGATGAAAGCTGGTTTTTCTTCGGGAATCCGCTGATTCTGATGGACGGCAGCAATCGCTGCCTGGCCATGAGCAGCCAATATTCTGATAATGAAGTAGATCCGGAGTGGGAGTATATCAGCCAGACCAGATACAGCTCCCTTGAATTTATCCGGAAAATGCGCAGATCCTATTCTGTGGTAGACATGTATTCCAAAAACAAGGTCCAGGTCCTGCATACAGACAATGTGGAGGTCTATTTTGACACGCTGACCACGGCCATTTACTATCAGGATTTTTACTGCGGAAGGCTGAACGTGCTGGGAAAGGAACGGAGCTTCAATGAAGGGGATATTCAGGTGATTGAATATCTGCTCCAGATTATTACGCCCTCGTTGTATATGCTTCAGAATCAGGAGGCACAGGATATGAACCGGGGAGTGTTTCATGAGCTGATCCAGGGAAAGAAAGTAACGGCTTCCATGCTGGAGACGCAGATGGACTATCTGGATTGGCGGATGGATGATCCGTTTCAGATTTGTGTGCTGAAGCTGCCGCGGGAGTATAAGGATACAGCCAGCAAGGCACTGATCGGCAACCAGATCCGGCGAAGCACGCTGAACGTATATCTCATGCTGAACAAGGACTCTGTTGTTATTATATATAATCTGCGGTATATGGACCGGACGGTGCTTCTGGAGATAATTCATGAGATGCTGAGAAAAAATGTGACGTATCAGGCGGGCTTCAGCAACTGCTCACGCGGGCTCTGGAAGCTGAAACAGTATTATGAGCAGGCAGAAGCAGCTATTTCTTATGGGAATTTGATGAATCCCGGCGGGAAAGAATACTTTTTTTATGATTATGCGCTGTATTATCTGATTGAGTGCAGCAACCCGCTGGATATGTATTGTGTGCTTCATCCGGATGTGCTGCTGCTGGAAGAACTGGACAGGAAAAAGGAAACCGGATGGCTGGAGCTTCTGAAGGCCTATTTTGACAATGAATGTTCTCTGGTTAATACGGCAAAGGCCATGTATGTACACAGAAACACACTGGTATACCGGCTGGGTAAGCTGAAGGAGCTGATGCACTATGACTGGGATAATACCTACAGCCGTGAGTATATGAAGCAGTCAGTGATGATTCTGGATTTTTTCTGGAAAAAATACGGAAGAAACTTCGAACATTTCAATCCTATGCACTGAAAATTTAAGAAATTTTGGTGCCGGAATACAAAAAAGACTCTTTTGTATGTGGGAAAGAAAGAGAATTTTGTATTTCGGCACCGTTTTTTTATGCCCTCTAAAAAGCATATAATGCGCATATAAAGGAGGTATTATACATGGGAGAATATGCGTTTAACCCGGGAATTGAACTGCAGGATGTGGGAGAATATAAACCGGTTCCGAAGCCGTACGGCATGCCGGGAAGGGCGGTCAGAAAATTTAATACGCCGATTACACCGAAAGAGAATTTCCTGCGCATGGCACGGGGAGAGAAGCCTCTCTGGGTGCCTAATATGTCATCGGAATTTAACTCCATACAGCCTCTGGTAATGCCGGATGCGCATGCCAGGTGCTACGGCGGCACGGACTGGTTCGGAATCGAATGGCAGTATGAGCTGAAATCCAATGCGGCGATGGTGAAGCCGGGGACCAGAAGGCTCAGCGATATTACGAAGTGGCGGGAAGAGCTGGTATTTCCTGATCTCGATGCCATTGACTGGAAAAAGGATTATGAAGAAAACTATGCGGCGCTGATGGAGCCGGACCGGCCTACAAACTTCTGTATTGTAAACGGCTGCTTTGAACGTCTGGGCGATCTGACCAGCTTTGCGGATGCCTTTATGTATCTGCTGGAAGAGCCGGAGGAGGTAGCCGCCCTGTTTGAGAAATTTACCGACTTCCATATCCGTCTGATAAAAATTGCAAAAGAGTATTACGGGGCAGACCTGATCACTTTCCACGATGATATGGGTACGCAGATCAGCTCCTTTATGTCACCGGATACCTACAGGGAGGTTATGGTGCCTCATTATCAGCGGATGAATAAAGCTGCTCATGAGATGGGAGTGTATGTGAACTACCATAGCTGCGGCTGTGTGGGAAACCTGATTCCTTATTACATAGAGGCAGGCTTTGATTTCTGGGAGGGCCAGGATAACTGCAACGACAAGAAGGCTCTGCTGGAACAGTATGGAGACCGCCTGGGACAGATTTCTGTATATACACCCAATCCGGTGTGCAGCGATGAAGAATATATTGCCCAGCTTGTGGATAATATCAAAACCTACGGACCCTCCGGCCGCTATATATGCTGGCTGGTCAATACGAAACCGGACTGCGCCCTTGACCCCTGGGAAGCGATTTATGTAACAGGAAGAAAACTGATGTGCGGAGAACAGACAGAAATATAAAAAGAAAAACTATTTTGAGAGGAGGGCTCATTATGAGCGAACAGGCAAAACCGAAATATGGAGTGATTGTTCAGGCGACCGCCCTGATCGTCGCCCTGCTGATGTATACTACCAGTATGACGACGCCGGCGCTTTCTGCCATTCAGGAGGCTTTTCCGGATGCGTCGGCGGAAACAGTGAAGCTGATTTCTTCCATTCCGTCTCTGATGCTGTGTATTTTCTCGCTGGTGTCCGGATGGCTGACCACAAAGCTGTCCATTAAAAAATGTATTATCATTGCCAGTATATTGATTCTGGTAGGCGTTCTGCCGGCATTTACCGGAGACATGACGTTCATTATTTTCACCCGCGTCGTATTTGGCGCAGGATATGGCCTGATCTTCCCGCTGGCGTCTGCGGTTATCACAGACTTGTTTGAAGGGGCGAAGAAGGATACCATGATGGGATGGAAGAGCGCCATCGGCGCTCTGGCAGGAGTGGTGTTCCAGACTCTGGGCGGCGTTCTGACCGCGTACAGCTGGAGATATGCATTCCTGGGTTTCCTTCTGGTGATCCCGATCCTGGTTATGGTGCTGATTTTCCTGCCGGATACGGGTGTGCAGTCTAAGACAGCCGGAAAGAAAGAAGGAACTTTTACCAAAGGGCTGGTTGTCTGCGTTATCGTCGGATTTCTGTTGAATGCCGTACAGTTTTCGTTCATGCAGGATATGTCCTTTGTGGTGACGGGAGACGGTCTGGGCGGCGCGCTGGATGCGGCTAATGTGCTTAGTACGTTCACGGCGCTTTCATTTGTGGCCGGTCTGATTTATGTACTGTTTGCAAAAGCATTTAAGAGATTTACGCCGGTGGTGGCTATCCTGCTGGTGGGCATTGCTTTTGCTATCGCGACTGTGGCTCCGTCTCTTCCGGTGCTGTTTGCGGCGGCAGCTATCTTCGGACTGGGCTTCGGATTTACCAACCCCGCGCTGACACTGAAAGCAGCCAGCTGTGTGACCAATCCCTCAAAAACTCCTATGGCGATTTCCATATATGTGTGCGCTACAGGCGTAGGACAGTTCCTGTCGGCTTATATTCTGACTTTTGTTACCGGAACGCTGGGACTGAATATGACCCGTGCTGACTGGCAGGTAGCCAGCGTGGCGATTATCGTCGGATGCGTGATCGGCTTTGTTGCCCTGGCAGTAACCGGAAAGAAAAAAGCAGAAGCATAAATGAGAGATATTCTGCGGCTTCGGAATGTGTATGATTTTCTGCGCGGATTCTGAAAAAGTGAAACGGGCGCCCTGGAGCAGCTTCCCTGACTCTGAGGCGCCTGTTATGGAAAAGAGGAGAAGAAAGATGACAGCAAGAGAGAATATTTTAAGAGCATACCGCCATGAAAAAACTGCCTGGGTGCCGTCTCAGATTCTGGACCAGGATACCTGCCTTCCGTCCTGTGTTCCGGAGGGACCGGCCGGTTTCGGGACAACCGTCGACGCCTTCGGCGTTTCCTGGACCTTTGAAAAGGGCATGCCGGGGCCCATGGTGACAGTAGGTACGCAGCTTTTGGCAGATATCAGTCAGTGGCGGGAGGTTGTAAAATTTCCGGATCCTGCAGCCTATGACTGGGAGGGCGGCGCAGCCCGTGATACGGCAAAATGGGACCGGACAAATAAAATTCAGAGTGTAATCGTGGTAGACGGGCTTTTCGAACAGCTTCATGCAATGACGGGGATTGAAGATGCCCTGTGCTATCTGCTGACGGATCCGGAGGAGACGGGGGCGCTGCTGGATGCTGTTGCTGATTATCGGATCCGGGAGATCGGCTTGATCGCAAAATACTACCGGCCGGATAAGATTCAGATGCATGATGACTATGGGACGAATAACCGGATGTTTATGTCATTGGATACCTGGAGGGAGTTGATTAAACCCCGGCTGAAACGGATTATTGACGCGGTGCATGGACTGGGAATGATTTATGAGCATCATTCCTGCGGATATGTAGCGCCGATGATCGAAGATTTTATTGAGCTGGGCATCGATGGGCTGAATCCGCTTCAGCTCACAAACAATCCATATGAGCTGAAGGAAAAGTACGGCGATAAGCTGTGTTTTGTAGGAGGCTTTGATAACCAGGGCGTTCTGGACCGGCAGGGGGTGACCTACCAGGAACGGTATGACGAGATTATGTACAGGCTGAAGCTGATGGGGCCCGGCGGCAACTGGGTGGCTCATCCGACAATGGTTGATCCGGCCATCAGTGAACCGCTGATCGACGCGCTTTACGAATACAACGCTCCCCTTTGGGAAAAGGCCGGATATAATCCGCCGCCCAAACCCAATGCGCTGAAGAAAACCGTCTATGCGCAGGCGGATTCAGAAAAGGGAGGAAAATAGGGAAATGGAAAAAGGGTGCTTTCAGGCGCCCTTTTTCCGTTCCTCACATCTGGCTCCGCCGTAGACTTCCGACATGGGAATCGAGTCCAGCGCCCGGTCCAGCGCGGCGATTTCTTCGGCAGTCAGCGGGATTTTTGCCGCGCCGGCATTTTCTTCCAGACGTTCCGGTTTCCGTGTTCCCGGAATCGGAATGATCCAGGGCTTTTTTCGCACCATCCAGGCCAGCGAAATCTGAGCGGGCGTGGCATTCCATCTGGCGGCAGTGTCTTTCAGAAGGCTTAAAAGCTCCCGGTTCTGGTCCATGCCCAGCGGAGAAAACTGCGGCATGGCGCTGCGGTAGTCGGTATTCCGGTCGAAATGCGAATCCTTGTCGTAACGGGCGCTTAAAAATCCGTTGGCCAGCGGAGAAAAAGCCACCAGGCCGATATGCAGCTCCTCCAGGACGGGAAACAGCGCTTCATAGTGACGGGCCATCATGGAATAGCGGTTCTGGACGGCGGTCAGAGGACAGACAGCGTTTGCGCGGCGGATGGTATCCTCATCGGCTTCCGACAGGCCCCAGTGCGTGATTTTTCCAGCCTGTATCAGTTCTTTCATGGCGCCTGCCGACTCTTCTACGGGCACCGTGGGATCGACGCGGTGCAGATAATAAAGATCGATATGATCTGTGCGAAGACGACGTAGAGAGCCCTCTGCTGAGGCACGGATGGTCTCCGGCCTTCCGTCGGGTATCAGCGGCTTGGGAACTCCGGAAAAAGATTCGTCAAAACGAAGTCCGCATTTGGTGGCGAGAACGATTCTGTTCCTGCAGGGTTCCAGGGCAGAGCCCAGAAGCTCTTCGTTGTGATGAGGATTGTCAGGTGTTCCATAGACCTCTGCTGTGTCGAAAAAAGTGTATCCCAAATCCACGGCATAAGCCAGAAGGCGCGCCATATCGCCTCTGTCGGCGGGGGCGCCGTAGGCATGGCTCATCCCCATGCATCCGAGGCCTATGGCAGATACTTCCAGATCTTTTCCAATAATTCGTGTCTGCATGACAGCATACTCCTTTCTGTGTGAGAACAGACCGGCAGCGGGCAGAGAGTCCGGATAGGACTCCCGTTCTGCTCCTGCCGCGCTTCTGCCCGCAGAATAGCAGCAGCCGTGTCGGCGGCGAGGCGGCTGCATCCCTGCGATAAACTGATTATAAGGGAAAAAACGGGCAGGAAGAAGTCCGGATTTGTTTCGCAGTGTATACTTCAGGGTTAATAATGGGATCTGTGCTTTCGATCTGCAAGTTTGCAGAAGATAACAGCTGCCGCTGTGCTCACTGCCGTGGCGACGATTCCGGGGCCTACGATCGCTGTGGGATTGACGCTCCCGTACTGGCTGCGGTAGGCGATCACGTTCACCGGGATAAGCTGGAGCGATGAGATATTGATGATGAGGAACGTGCACATCTCATTGCTGGCGATTCCTTTCTTTCGAACCGGGCCTGCTGCTCTTCCGGCTCTTCTGGCATCCTCCAGATCCTCCAGCGCCTCCATGGCCTTCAGGCCGGCCGGTGTCGCCGCCCACCCAAGTCCGAGTACATTGGCAATCATATTTGTGGCGATCAGACCGCCTGCCGGATGGTCTTCCGGCATAGAGGGAAACAGGAAACGCAAAATCGGTTTCAGCTTTCTGGTCAGGCTGGCAATCAGACCGGTGTTTTCCGCGATTTTCATGATGCCGCACCAGAGCGCTGTAACTCCGGCAACGGTAATACAGAGGCTGACAGCTTCACGGGATGAATTGATGACAGCATCGGTGACCTCGTTCAGATTCCCTGTAAAAGCTCCGTACAGGATACCGACCAGCAGCATCCCGCCCCAAAGATAATTCATGGCGACTCCTATGCCTTTCGGCAGTTTTCTATATGTGTATGGGAAAAGAAGGGCGGTTATGCCCGGAAGCGCCGGACCGGCGCTGTACTATAAAAGGTTTTCGGCGCTTTATTAAGAATTTTTGAAATTAAGACTTTTTTTACAGATGCGGGGAATGGTTTGTGCTATAATAAAAGCATCTTTTACTGTATAAGAAAACAGAGGAGGAATTCTTCATGTCTGCATATGTTGCTATGAGCGGTGTGACAAAAATATATCAGATGGGAGAAGTCTCAATAAAGGCCTGTGATGGGATCGATTTTGAAATTGAAAAGGGCGAATTTGCAATTATTGTGGGGCCGTCCGGAGCCGGCAAAACGACCGTTCTGAATATCCTGGGCGGAATGGATACGGTTACGGAGGGACAGGTGCTGGTAGACGGACAGAATGTAAGCGAGCTCCGGGGGAAAAAGCTGATTCAGTACCGGAGGGAGGATATCGGCTTCGTATTCCAGTTTTACAACCTGATGCAGAATCTGACCGCCCTGGAAAATGTAGAGCTTGCCCTTCAGATCTGCAAGGATCCTCTGGATGCCGACCGCGTGATGGAGGAGGTTGGCCTTGAGGCGCGGAAAAACAACTTCCCGGCGCAGCTTTCCGGCGGGGAACAGCAGAGGGTGGCTATAGCCAGGGCTTTGGCTAAGAATCCGAAGCTGCTGCTGTGCGATGAGCCCACAGGAGCGCTGGACTATGTGACGGGAAAATCTATTCTGAAGCTGCTGCAGGATACCTGCCGGCAGAAGGGTATGACGGTAATCGTCATTACGCATAATACGGCGCTGACGCCGATGGCGGACAGAGTGATTCACATTCACAGCGGGAAGGTAAGCAGGATGGAGAAAAATTCGCATCCGACGCCGGTTGAAGAGATTGAATGGTAGGATGGCTTTGGGATGAAAAATATGCTGAGAAAAGATTTTTTCCGGGAGATCAGAAGAAATAAAGGGAGATTTATCTCTATTTTTTTCATTGTGCTTCTGGGTACCGCTTTTTATTCGGGAATCCGTTCAGCCAACTATGATATGAAATACACGGCGGACAATTATTATGATAATTCCGGTCTGATGGATGTCCGTGTGATGGGAACGATGGGACTGACTGATCAGGATATTGCCGATCTTCAGGCAATTCCAGGGGTGGAAGCCGCTGCCGGAGGATATACCCACGAGGTTCTCTGCAATGTGGACGGAGATGAGCTGGTTCTGCAGATGATCGCCGCCACGGAGGATGTGAACCGGGTAACGGTAGAGGAAGGGCGGATGCCGGAGAAAGCGGATGAATGCCTGGTGGATACGGTGCTGATGGACAGCATGGGCTGTGAAATCGGCGATACGATCACGGTTTCTTCCGGAACAGAGGATGATCTTTCGGATTCTCTGAATTATGATACATATACCGTGGTAGGAACAGGGTATCTTCCTTATTATATGGATCTGACCAGAGGCACCGGATCCATCGGAGACGGGACGATTGACGCATTTCTGGTAGTCAGTCCGGAGGCCTTTAATCTGGATGTGTATACGGAAGCTTATGTACGGCTGGCAGGTACAGAAGAGCTTCTGAGCTACAGCGATGAATATGACCAGCGGGTGGAAGCAGCCGTAACAGAGATAGAAGATCTGGGAGAAAAGGCTTCTCAGCGTCGGTATGAGGAAGTGCGTTCGGATGCGGAGCAGGAGCTCCAGGATGCCAGAGAAGAGGTAGAGGACGCGGAGCAGCAGCTGGAAGACGCCAGGCAGGAGCTTGAGGACGGGCGCGCGGAATTCCTGGATGGGGAACAGCAGCTTTTGGATGCGGAGCAGGAACTGTCAGACGGGCGCGCGGAGCTGGAATCCGGTGAGCAGGAGCTGGCGGATGCCAGAGCCCAGATTGAGGATGGAGAGCGGCAGATAGCTGATGCGAAAGCGCTTCTGGAGGAGAAGCAAAAACAGCTGGATGATGGCTGGTCGCAGTATTACAGCGGTCTGGAACAGTACCAGGCCGGAGAGTCGGAATACGGCCGGCAGAAGGAACAGTATGATGCCGGCGTACAGGCGTATGAGGACGGTGAGGCGCAGTACGCGGAGAATAAGGCCGCATATGACGCCGGACTTCAGGCATATGAGGACGGCGAGGCGCAGTATGCGGAGAATAAGGCGCTTTACGATGCAGGTCTTTCTCAGTTTCAGGGTCAGTCGAACATGACGCCGCAAGAGGCTGTGGATAAATTTGCGGAACTGGATGCGAAGAAAGCCGCATTGGAAGAGCAGCTGAAAAATGAAGGGACAGATCCTTCGCAGAATGAAGAGTATCTGGAGCTGCTCCAGGAATGGAAAACATATCAATATCTGGCAGAATTTGCCCAACCGCTGCTGGAAGCAGAACAGGAGCTGGAAGCGGGCCGCGCGGAGCTGGATGCTACGAAAGAAACGCTGGATGCTGCGGCAGCGGAGCTGGAAGCGGGCCGTGCAGAGCTGGACGCCACAAAGGAGCAGCTGGCAGAGGGAGCGGCACAGCTGGAAGCGGGCCGTGCGACCCTGGATGCCACAAAGGAGACGCTGGATGCTTCTTATCAGCAGCTGACAGACGGAACAGCGGAGCTGGAAGCGGGCCGTGCAGAGCTGGAGAGCCGGAGTGCGGAGCTGGAAGCGGGCCGCGCAGAGCTGGAGTCCGGCGAGCAGGAGCTGGCGGATGCGAGACAGCAGATCGAGGACGGCCAGAAGGAGCTGGAGGATGGCCGCGCAGAGCTGGAGGAAAACAGGCAGACTCTGGAGGACGGAGAAGAGGAATTCCAGGCGGAGTATGAAGAAGCCCAGCCGGAGCTGGAGGATGCAAGACAGCAGATTGAGGACGGCCAGAAGGAGCTGGACGATCTGGAAGTACCGGAGTGGTATGTGCTGGACCGGGATATGATTTCCTCCTGTGTGAGCTTCGGACAGGACGCGGAACGGATGCAGAATCTGGGAGAGGTATTTCCGGTGATGTTCTTCCTGGTGGCCGCTCTGGTCAGCCTGACGGCTATGACCCGTATGGTGGAAGAACAGCGGCTGCAGATAGGAACATTAAAGGCGCTGGGATATAAAGATGGAACCATTGCTGTAAAATATTTCAGCTACGCGATGCTGGCTACCGTGAGCGGCTCCGTCTGCGGCATTCTGATCGGAGAAAAATTTTTGCCCTATGTGATCATGGATGCGTACGGCATGCTCTATACCGGCCTGCCGGAGTATTTTACTCCGCTCAACTGGGATCAGGGAGCGCTGGCGCTGCTGGCCGCAGCTGCCAGTACGGGTATCGCCACGCTGGCGGCCTGTTTCCGTGAGCTGCGCTCCAAACCGGCGGAGCTGATGCGGCCGGAGGCTCCGAAGAGTGGAAAACGCGTATTTCTGGAGAGAATCACGCCTCTGTGGAAACGGCTGAACTTCACATATAAATCTACGCTGAGAAATCTGATCCGTTATAAAAAGCGGTTTTTTATGACAATTATCGGGATCGGGGGATGCATGGCGCTGATGCTGGTGGGATATGGCCTGGAGGATTCCATTACGGAAATAGCCAAACGCCAGTATGTGGAGATTTTTACCTACGACGCTTCCGTAACGCTGAATACAAAAGACAGCCTGGAGGCAAAAAAGGCTTTCCAGGAAAAAGCTGAGACGTATGAAGGGGTAACTGCTACAGAAGAGGTTTACATGATGAATGTGGACCTGAAGAACGGGGATACGACCCGGAACGCCTATATTTTTGTACCTCAGGACGTAGGGAAGGTGTCGGATTTCCTGGTGCTGCGGGACAGAACGAGCCATCAGCTTTATGATTATCCGGAGGAAGGAGTGGCGCTGGCGGAAAAGACGGCGAAAATGCTGGGCGTATCTGTAGGCGATACCATTCAGATCCAGGAAGATGAGGAGGAAGAGCCGGTCACAGTGGAAGTGACCAGAATCGTGGAGAACTATGTGCAGCATTATGCGTTTCTGGCGCCGGACACCTACGAAGAGCTGTTTGGCGAGGAGCCGGATTATAATTGTCTGTATGTAAATTATGAGGATAATTCCCAGGCATATGAGGAGAGACTGGCGCAGACTCTGATGCAGGATGATGCGTGCTCCGGTGTGTCCTTCGTGAATGACCTTGAGCAGGAGATCGACGATATGCTGGAGGCGCTGAATATCGTCATCTATGTGCTGATTCTCTCCGCCGGGCTGCTGGCCTTTGTAGTGCTCTATAATCTGAACAGCATCAATATTACGGAGCGTCAGAGAGAGCTGGCGACGCTGAAGGTGCTGGGCTTTTATGATACCGAAGTGGCGATGTATGTCTACCGGGAAAATATTTTCCTGACAATCATCGGAATTCTGGTGGGAGCGGTAATGGGCGCTTTCCTGCACCAGTTCATTATCCAGACCGTAGAGGTGGATCTGATGATGTTCGGCCGGATAATAGGTTTGAGGAGTTATCTGCTGAGCGGTCTTCTGACGCTGGTTTTCTCTGTAATTGTCAATGGAGTCATGTATTTCCGGCTGAAAAAGATCAATATGATCGAGTCGCTGAAGAGCGTGGAATAACAGCAGTGAATCATTGCATTTACAGTATGGAATTGTTATAATAATGTTAATTACAGAATGCGGAAAGGAAGCTTCTGTAAAATAATAAGCAAAGGGGTTGATGTTATGAATATTACCATCAGCGGCAAGAACATTGAGATAACGGAAGGGCTGAAGAACGCAATTCATGAAAAACTGGGAAAACTGGAGAGATATTTCACCCCTGATACGAATGTGATCGTTACGCTCAGTGTGGAAAAAGAAAGGCAGAAAATAGAGGTTACGATCCCGGTAAAAGGCAACATCATCCGTTCGGAGCAGGTCAGCAACGATATGTATGTATCCATTGATCTGGTAGAAGAGGTTATAGAGAGACAGCTTCGTAAATATAAGAATAAAATCGTGGACAAGCATCAGGCCGGCGGCAATTTCCAGAAGGCGTATATTGAGAATGATTATCTGGAAAATGAAGAAATACAGATTGTACGGACGAAGAAATTTGACATTAAGCCCATGTATCCTGAGGATGCCTGTGTGCAGATGGAGCTGCTGGGACATAATTTCTTTGTGTTCTGCAATGCCGAAACCGATCAGGTGAATGTGGTTTACAAGAGAAAGGGGAACACCTACGGGCTGATCGAGCCGGAGGCATGAGAACAGAAGCGGTTCCGGACGGAAACGCATATAAAAGGAAAAAATAACGCCGGACGAAGCCGACATGACAGACAGGGGCTGCCGCAGCAGTTTGTTCGAATGAAAGCGAGGCTGCTGCAAAAGGCCGATTGAAAGTGTGATAAGCCGCCAGATATAGAATAATCCCGGGGATTATGACTATATCTGGCGGCTGCTTGCATGTCAAAATCGCTTTTACAACAGCCTCTTTGCCTTTTCCAATCCGCCTTTTGACAGCTTCGTACTCTTTTGAAAATCTGTTTCGGCACGGGCTTCAGGGGAGTTTTCTGCGGGAAAAGGGCAGCGTGCATAGATTGTTCACGAAAATTTTATTGTTTAATAGAAAAGAAAGTGCTAGAATAGGGGCAGTATGTAAAACGAATACCAACAGGAGCGAATGGAATGAAATTATCTGAGAGAATATTTGGCACTCACAGTGCCCGTGAATTGAAGAGAATCGCACCCATCGTAGATAAAATCGAGTCTCTGCGTCCGGAGATGCAGAAGCTGTCTGATGAAGAGCTGAGAGGCAAGACCAGAGAGTTCAAAGAACGTCTGGCTAAAGGAGAAACGCTGGATGATCTTCTGCCGGAGGCATTTGCCACGGTCCGGGAGGCGGCAAAGCGTGTTCTGAATATGGAGCATTACCGTGTGCAGCTTATCGGCGGGATTATCCTGCATCAGGGACGTATCGCCGAGATGAAGACCGGTGAAGGAAAGACCCTGGTGTCCACACTTCCTGCTTATCTGAACGCCCTGACCGGGCGCGGTGTCCATATTGTAACAGTCAATGATTATCTGGCTCACCGTGATGCGGAATGGATGGGAAAGGTGCATGAATTTCTCGGACTGACCGTGGGCGTGGTTCTGAATTCCATGAAGAATGATGAACGCCGGGCGGCATACGCCTGTGACATTACGTATGTGACCAACAATGAGGATGGTTTTGATTATCTGCGTGACAATATGGTGATTTACAAGGAACAGCTTGTGCAGAGAGATCTGGTCTATGCCATCATCGACGAGGTGGACTCGGTGCTGATTGACGAGGCCCGTACACCTTTGATTATTTCCGGTCAGAGCGGGAAGTCCACCAAGCTGTATGAGACCTGTGATATTCTGGCCCAGCAGCTTAAAAGAGGCGAGGCTTCCGGAGAAGTGACCAAGATGACGGCTATTATGGGCGAAGAAATCGTGGAAACAGGCGATTTTATTGTCAATGAGAAGGATAAGGTGGTTACGCTGACAGAAGAAGGCGTAAAGAAGGTGGAGAAATTCTTCCATATAGAAAACCTTTCCGATCCGGAAAACCTGGAGATCCAGCATAATATTATTCTGGCGCTTCGCGCGCACAATCTGATGTTCCGCGATCAGGATTATGTGGTCAAGGATGACGAGGTTCTGATCGTTGATGAATTTACCGGACGTATCATGCCGGGCCGCCGTTATTCTGACGGACTGCATCAGGCGATCGAGGCCAAGGAGCATGTAAAGGTCAGAAGAGAGAGCAAGACTCTGGCTACTATTACATTCCAGAACTTTTTCAATAAATATGAAAAGACGGCCGGAATGACCGGTACAGCTCTGACAGAAGAGCAGGAGTTCCGCGATATTTACGGAATGGATGTTATTGAAATCCCCACTAATAAGCCGGTGATTCGTGTAGATTATAACGATGCTGTCTATATGACCAAGAAGGAGAAATTCCGCGCGGTCGTGGAAGAGATCAAGGAAGCCCATGCAAAACGGCAGCCTGTGCTGGTGGGTACCATTACTATTGAAACATCTGAGCTGCTCAGCAAGATGCTGAAGAGAGAAGGCATTCCGCATCAGGTGCTGAACGCCAAGTTCCATGAGATGGAGGCGGAAATCGTATCCCATGCCGGAGAGGCGGGGACGGTGACCATCGCCACCAATATGGCCGGCCGTGGTACGGATATCAAGCTGGACGACGAGGCCCGCGCGGCAGGAGGACTGAAAATCATCGGTACAGAGAGGCATGAATCCCGCCGTATTGACAATCAGCTCCGCGGCCGTTCCGGACGGCAGGGAGATCCGGGTGAATCCAGATTTTATATTTCTCTGGAGGACGATCTGATGCGTCTGTTCGGATCTGAAAAGCTGATGGGTATGTTCCGCGCCATGGGCGTAGCAGAAAATGAACAGATTGAGCATAAGATGCTGACCTCCGCCATTGAAAAGGCTCAGAAAAAGATAGAGGGCAATAACTACGGAATCCGTAAAAACCTGCTGGATTACGACCGCGTTAACAATGAGCAGAGAGAAATCATCTATAAGGAGCGCCGCCGCGTGCTGGACGGCGAGAATATGCGCGACGCCATCTTTAAGATGATCTATGATACTGTGGACAGCACCGTGGATATGTGCATCGGCGATGATGCGGAGAGCGCGGAATGGGATCTGACGGAGCTGAACCGGCTGCTGCTGCCCATTATCCCGCTGGAGCCTGTGACAGAGGAATACGTGCAGAAGCTGCGGAAGGATGAACTGAAGCAGAAGCTGAAGGAGGATGCCGTCAAGCTGTATGAGGAAAAAGAAGCGGAATTTCCGCAGGAGGAGCAGATCCGTGAGCTGGAACGAGTGATCCTTCTGAAGGTTATCGATCAGAAGTGGATGGATCATATCGATGATATGGATCAGCTTCGCCAGGGTATCGGCCTGCAGGCTTACGGACAGAGAGATCCGAAGGTAGAATATAAGATGACGGCTTACGATATGTTCAACGAGATGACAGCCGCCATCCAGCAGGATACCATCCGGCTGCTGTATCATGTACGGATTGAACAGAAGGTAGAGAGAGAGCAGGTTGCCAAGGTGACAGGAACAAACAAGGATGACAGCGGTCCGAAAAAGCCTGTGCAGCGTGTGGAGAAGAAGATCTACCCCAATGATCCGTGTCCCTGCGGAAGCGGCAAAAAGTATAAACAGTGCTGCGGGCGTAAGCCGGCATAAGCCGGGACGGATACGGGAAAGTCCCGAAGCATGACCTGAAAAAACGGGTACCGGATATTGCCGGGGACCCGTCTGGGAAAACAGGTGTATAGCATCGCCGGAAATAAAAGGTATGAAATCCGTTAAAAGACTGCCTGACAGGGGGAGGATCCTGTCAGGCAGCCCGGATTTTCAGATAAAAAAATATAAGAAAGTGGGTGAAACTGTGGTTGAATTGGATCAGTTTAAAACTGAGCTGAATTCCTACGAGGGACCATTAGTGGAAGTGAGGGATTCACTTTGACCTCGCTAACAAGGAGCAGAGGATCGAAGAATTAGAACGGAAGATGGAGGAACCCGGATTCTGGGATGAGCCGGAGAAGGCCCAGGAACAGATGAAGGAGCTGGGGAGCCTGAAGGAAGACAGAGATACGTACCGGCAGCTGGTTTCCTCAAAGGAGGACATGGAGACCCTGATTGAGATGGGTTATGAAGAGAATGACGCTTCCGTCATTCCGGAAATAAGGGAGATGCTGGATGAATTCAAGGAGAAATTCGACAATATCCGCATTAAAACCCTGCTGTCAGGAGAATATGACAAAAATAATGCCATTCTGAAGCTGAACGCCGGAGCCGGCGGTACCGAGGCCATGGACTGGTGCGGCATGCTGTACCGGATGTATACCCGGTGGGCAGAGCGCAGGGGCTTTCAGGTGGAAGAGCTGGATTTTCTGGAAGGGGATGAGGCCGGAGTAAAATCAGTAACCTTCCAGGTGAACGGAGAGAATGCCTATGGGTATTTGAAGTCTGAAAAAGGCGTACATCGTCTGGTTCGGATTTCCCCGTTCAATGCCAATGGCAAACGGCAGACGTCCTTCGTATCCTGCGACGTTATGCCGGATATCGAGGATGATATCGACATTGAAGTGAAGGATGAGGATATCCGTGTGGATACCTACCGGTCCAGCGGGGCCGGCGGGCAGCACATTAACAAAACATCATCTGCCATCCGTATTACGCATTTCCCGACGGGAATCGTGGTGACCTGCCAGAATGAACGTTCTCAGCATATGAATAAAGAAAAAGCCATGCAGATGCTGAAGGCCAAGCTGTATATGCTGGCGCAGGAGGAGCAGGCGGCCAAGCTGTCCGGCATCCGGGGCGAGGTGACGGATATCGCCTGGGGCAATCAGATCCGTTCCTACGTCATGCAGCCTTATACAATGGTCAAGGATCATCGTACCAATGAGGAGCGCTCCCAGGTGGACGCAGTGCTGGACGGAGAGATTGATCCGTTTATCAATGCATATCTGAAGTGGATTGCGCTGAAGAAATAATTCCGGTTTGACGGGCTGACAGGAAAAGCAGGTAAACCGTACGATAAAGCGTGAGATGTTTTTCCGGCTGCGGTTTCGGACGGAAGAATTGTCAGGGCTTTCCGAAATGGGATTAAAACCGGGAGAGGC
>DVJR01000141.1 GCA_018716575.1 Candidatus Scatomonas merdavium
GATCGAACAGATCACCCATCTCCTCGCTGGTCTCATAGCGGAATGTGGTGCTCTGATAAATGGGCAGCATCCTGGGTTCGCCGTTCTTCGGCTGCCAGCCGCCCTGTACACAGATAGAATCCGTTTTCATAATTCACAAAGTCCTTTCTTTTCTGATGAATTTCATCGTGCTCTGCCGCAGGCAGGCATCCACCGTCCGCGGCAGGGCCGCCTATTGCGGCGGCCCGTATGGAAAGAGTATATCACATTCTGCCCGGTAATTGTACTATGGAATCACAATTTCAGGCAGATTCCCGACAGAACTGAATTCTATCTGCCTCCAAACATATTCCAGATCCCGGGCTCATCCTCTTCTTCTGCCGCACGGTACAACTCCCGCTCCGCCGGGCTGAACACCAGGCAATACGTCTGCTGCTCTTTTTCCCCGGAAAATATGTAAAACTCCGCCTGCTGCTCTTTCACCGTCATATCCGTCGTCTCGGTTTTCGTGGTCATAAAAAACACGGCAGAAACCCATTCCGCTTCCACAGTTTTCACCCATTCTACATTCGAATAACCTTCTCCGGCAAGCATTCCTGCGGCCTGCTGTCTGGAGGAAAATCCGGTTCCCAGGCAGAAAGCCGCGGTAATTACGGCCAGCAAGGCCAGCCCCAGCCAATACACTGTCTTCCGCAGCATCCGCTCCGTTATCCCCCGGCAGCACAGGACAAGATAAATGATCACCAGAATCCCGCCCCCGTAACAGTAATAATAGAAAAGCTCATACGGATTCAGGAAACGGAGTCCAAACAGGATCATTATCAGAATCCCCGCTGTCCAGACAACCGCTGTCCTTACGCTGCACCTGACAACGGCCGCCGTATCTCCCTCATTGAAGCTTCCGGATCTCTGCCCGCCTTTATCCCCGCAGTTTTCGCCAGCCGCGTTCCTGTTTTCTTTAGAGTCCAGATATCTTGCTCTCCAGAAAGGGATGCAGTAGATCACTCCCCACAGGATCAGCATCGGCCAATGGCTCCGCAGGGCGCCGCCATATACCCACAGATCCAGCCATACAATGCCTGCCACCGCGCACAGATACGGAATACATTTCATAAATCCCCCCTCCTTCCCCCAAAGCCAAAGGAATTTCCGTTATCTATAAGATCATTGTAGCGCATCCTATATGCCGCCGCAACCGCATTCCGTCAGCTTCCGGTTCTCTTTTTTCCGGAAAATAAGCCCGGATGCCGCGCACGTCCCTGCTTCCGCAGAGCCCTCTGCGCCGGTATCCGGGCTTGTTCCCTCTTCTGTGCCGGGCATCTTCGTTTTCCGTCAGCCGCCCGGCTTTCTTTCTCTTTTCATCTGTTCATTTCACTCTGATTCTGCAGTTCACTCTGATTCTGCAGTTCACTCTGTTCCGGAACTTTCCGGACAGCGCCGGGAATTTTCCCTTACGCTCTTGCGTCCACATATCTCTGTATATTGGACGCATTCACGTACTTGATGGCCGAATCCCCGTCCACCACCACCAGCGTGGGAGCCTGCCGGACGCCGTACTGCTCTGCCAGCTCCGGATTCTGCTCCGCGTCGATCACCTGATACTCCTCGCCTGCCAGCATTTCCTTCGCTATCCTGCAATTGGGGCAGGTGCTGGTGGTGAAGAGATACAGCGTCTGCTCCGTTCCGTTCTCTTTAAGGCCCTCAGCCTCCTGCTTCCGGCCCGCTGCCGCGCCCTTCACCGTTCCGTGAACAGGGCCGGAATGAAGCACATCGTAGACTGTCCGGTTCTTGTATTCCTGGGCCTTGCCGTCGTTCCAGTTCTGTACCGGGCGGTAATATCCGGTGATCCGGCTGTAGACCTCCGCCTTCTTGCCGCAGGTGGGACAGGTAAAATGCTCGCCGGCGATGTAGCCGTGATCCCGGCACACCGAATAGGTGGGCGACAGGGTATAATAGGGCAGCCGGTAATTCTCCGCGATCTTCCGCACCAGCGCCGCCGCCGATTTCCAGTCCGGCAGCTTCTCGCCCAGAAAGGCGTGGAATACCGTTCCCGAGGTATAGAGAGTCTGCAGCTCATCCTGAATATCCAGAGCCGCGAAAATGTCCTCCGTATAGTCCACCGGCAGATGGGAGCTGTTGGTATAGTAGGGCGTATCGCCTTCCCTGCCCGCCGTCTTAATATCCGGCCATTTCGCCCGGTCGTGCTTGGCAAGCCGGTAGGCCGTGGACTCCGCCGGCGTCGCCTCCAGGTTATAGAGATCGCCGTATTCCTCCTGATACGTCACCAGACGCTCCCGCATGTGGTTCAGCACATCCTTCGTAAACTTCTGCGTACGGATGTCCGACATATCTCCGCCCAGCCAGCAGGCGTTCAGCCCCACCTCATTCATGCCTACCAGGCCGATGGTGGAAAAATGATTCTCAAAGGTGCCCAGATACCGCTTCGTATAGGGATACAGCCCCTCGTTCAGCAGCTTCGTGATCACGTCCCTCTTTACCTTCAGGGAACGGGCCGAAATATCCATCATATGATCCAGACGACGGTAAAATTCCGTCTCATTTTTCGAAAGATAGGCGATCCGGGGCATGTTGATGGTCACAACGCCCACGGAACCGGTGCTCTCGCCGGAGCCGAAGAAGCCTCCCGTCTTTTTCCGCAGCTCCCGCAGATCCAGACGCAGACGGCAGCACATGGAGCGCACATCGCTGGGCTCCATATCGCTGTTGATATAGTTGGAAAAATAAGGCGTGCCGTACTTGCTGGTCATCTCAAACAGCAGGCGGTTGTTCTCCGTATCGGACCAGTCAAAATCTGAGGTGATGGAATAGGTGGGAATCGGATACTGGAATCCTCTGCCGTTGGCATCTCCCTCGATCATAGTTTCAATAAAGGCCCGGTTGATCATATCCATCTCTTTCTTGCAGTCCTTGTAGCGGAAATCCATCTCTTTTCCGCCCACAATGGCCGGAAGCTCCGCCAGATCGGCAGGAACAGTCCAGTCAAGGGTAATATTCGAAAACGGAGCCTGGGTACCCCACCGGCTGGGCGTATTAACCCCGTAAATGAAGGACTCGATACATTTCTTCACTTCCGGATAGGACAGCTGATCCGCCTTCACAAAAGGAGCCAGATACGTGTCAAAGGATGAAAACGCCTGGGCGCCGGCCCACTCGTTCTGCATGATGCCCAGGAAATTGACCATCTGGTTGCAGAGCACGCTCAGATGCTTGGCAGGAGCAGAGGTGATCTTCCCGTCAATGCCGCCTAAGCCCTCCTGAATCAGCTGCTTCAGGGACCAGCCCGCGCAGTAGCCCGTCAGCATGGACAGGTCGTGGATATGAATATCCGCGTTCCTGTGGGCCTCCGCGATCTCATCGTCATAGATCTCTGACAGCCAGTAATTGGCCGTCACGGCCCCGGAATTACTGAGGATCAGCCCTCCCACAGAATAGGTGACTGTGGAATTCTCCTTCACACGCCAGTCCTCCACCTTCACGTAGCTGTTGACAATCTCCTTGTAGTCCAGAATCGTGGACTTCATGTTCCGCATCTTCTCCCGCTGCTTCCGGTACAGGATATAGGCCTTGGCCACATCGCCGTATCCGCACTGAATCAGCACATTTTCTACAGAATCCTGAATCTTCTCCACGGCAATCCGGTCATCCTCTATCTTCGGCTGAAAATCCGCCGTCACCCGCAGCGCCAGCAGCTCCATCATATCCTGGCTGTAGCTCTTCTGCAGGGCCTCAAAAGCCTTCCCGATCGCCGCCGAAATCTTGGAAAGCTGAAAATCAGTAATCGCTCCGTCTCTCTTCTCTACCTGAAACATCATTCTTTATCCCCTTCATGTAAAATTTTTGCAGGCACGACTTTATCATAGCAAAGTTGCCCGCCTGCGTCAAGGGACAGATACAAGATATTGTGTTAAATCCACGCAGCGGAGTCAATATATAGTTTCCATAATAAAAAGCCCTCAGAAAGGGATCATACCACATGCGGCATCTCCGCCCTTTCCGAGGGTTAACCAGTCTTTGCTGCTCACAGCTTTCCGTATATTTCCCGGGGCACATACGCGCGGATCTTTATGCCTTCCGGCAGAAATTCCTCCGACACCAGATGGCCGTGCCGCCGGATCAGCGCCACCCTTCCCGCCTCTTCATAGCCATATACCCGTTCCAGATAGATCTGCTGTTCCAGCAAAATTTCCTCCAGCCTTTCTCTGAATTCCTCCAGGCCGATATTCAGCTTGGCGGAGATCTTCAGACAGCAGTCCGCCTGCGAATCGTGCAGCCGGAAATACTCCACTACCTTATCCTGCTTGTTGAACAGGGTAACAACCGGCTTCTTCTCCGCGCCCAGCTGCCGCAGCGTGTCATACACCACCTGCATCTGCTGCTCCATCTGGGGATTGGAAGCGTCTACCACATGCACAATGATATCGGCCAGCACCGCTTCCTCCAGGGTGCTTCGAAACGCTTCAATCAGATGGTGGGGAAGCTTGCGGATGAATCCTACCGTATCCGTCAGCAGGATCTGGCTGCCGCCCGGCAGATCCAGCACCCGCGTAGTGGGATCCAGAGTGGCAAACAGGGCGTCCTCCTCCAGGACGCCGGCCCCTGTCAGAACATTCAGCAGCGTAGACTTTCCGGCATTGGTATAGCCCACGATAGCCGCGACCTTCAGATTGCCCTTTTTCCTGCCTTCCCGCAGAAGGTCCCTGTGACGTCTGACTTCTTCCAGTTCCTTACGCAGAACGCTGATACGCTCTGCTATAAGTCTCCGATCCATCTCCAGCTTCTTTTCGCCGGGTCCTCTGGTGCCGATTCCGCCTCCCAGACGGGACAGCGAGCTGCGCAGCCCCACCAGACGGGCCTGCCTGTATTTCAGCTGAGCCAGTTCCACCTGTATCTTTCCTTCGCTGGTATGGGCTCTTCCCGCAAAAATATCCAGAATCAGCAGCGTCCGGTCCATCACCTTGCATTCCAGCTCCTTCTCCAGATTATTCATCTGGGCCGGGGACAGCTCATCGTCGCAGATGACGCCGTTGGCGTCAAGCATATAAAGCATCTGCCGGATTTCTTCGATCTTTCCCCTGCCGATATACGTTCCCGGATGAACGCTTTCTCTTTTCTGCACGACAGATGCGGCTACCTCGGCTCCCGCCGTGGCTGCCAGCTCTTCCAGTTCCTTCAGTGACGCAGCGATGTCTGCATCCCCGCCGTCATCTACGCCGATCAGGATTACCCTTTCTCTGCATTCTTCCATCTCATACATCCGCATTTCCTCTCATTCCGGCAGACAGTGTACAGGAACGTCCGCGATACCCTGACGCAGTACCCCGGACTGCAGATACTGCCTGCTTCCGCTTAACGGCTCTGCAGAAAGCTGTTCTCCCGGACAGCTTCCTGATTGTCGGGGTACTTTTTCAGAAATTCCTGCATTTTTTCTTTTGCAGTATTAAAATCCAGTTTATATTCATAAACCACAATTTCATTAAACAGCAGTTCTTCCTCCGCTCCGCCGCAGGAAAGACCATTTTCGATATTCACCAGAGCGCTGTCGTAATTTCCCTCCGCGATGTCACAGAGCGCAAGACCATTATAAGCTGAAGCAGCTGATTCTTCCTCTTTCAGCCAATCCTGATACACTGACCTTGCTCCTGATATATCTCCCGTCTCCAGGCAGATCTTCCCGAGCAGCAGCCGGGCCTCGTCTATTCCATCTTCCGCAGCCTGACTTAAACTGCTTCTGGCCTGGCTGTAATCCTCCAGATAATAGCATATCATGCCTTCCCTGTAATAATCTTCTCCGTCCGAGGGTGTCTGCTCAAGGGCTTCCCTGAGATAAACAGCCCCGTCCGCCTCCCGGCGGACCGCCGCATAAGCTTCGTAAACGCGGATATACATTTCATAGCTGCCATCCTCTTCCACTGCCTGGCGAAACAGCTCCTCCGCCTGATCTGTATCGCCTTCGTTCAGCTTCATCTGTCCCTGCTGAAAATATGCCAGGCCGGGCCTTTCTCCGCCCTCCAGCTCCTGATAGACAGCAGCCGCCTCTTCCACCTGTCCGGCGCCCAGATAGGCCTCCGCCTGATAGTAAAGAACATCTTCCCGAAATTCCTCATTGGCGTGCTCCATATTCTCCAGGCTCAGGTTAAACAGCGCGATCGCATGTTCATAATCCTGACGTTTCAGATAAATGATGCCCTCTCCCCGATAGGCCTCCGCCCTCCTGCCGTCCTCATTAGCCGCCGCCTGAAATTCTTCCATGGCCGTATCGTACTCCGCTGCGGCCAGCGCTTCCATCCCCCTGTCATAAGCGCCGGAATCCTGCCTCCGGCAGCCTCCCAGGGCCGGAAGCAGAGCCAGTGCCAGAGTCAACACCCATACTGACGTCCCGATTCTTTTTCTCAACGTAAATAAACCTTTCTTTATTCTGTCACAAGCCCTTCCTGCTCCATAACAGCAACAACCTGCTCAACATATTTCCGGCAGAGCATGTCATTCTCAGCCTCAACCATTACGCGGATAACCGGTTCCGTACCGCTTTCCCGCACCAGAATGCGTCCGCTGCTGCCCAGAGCCTCCGCAGCAGCCTCTACTGCCTCCTGTACCTTCGGATTCTCCCGGGCCGTTTTTTTATCCGCCACCCGCACATTCTTCAGAAGCTGCGGATAAATGGTTACCTCGTCTGCCAGTACGCTCAAAGGCTGCTTCTTCTCCAGCATCACTTCCATCACCATCAGAGAGGTGAGAATCCCGTCTCCCGTGGTGGCATGCTTGGCAAAAATGATATGGCCGGACTGTTCTCCGCCCAGATCGTAGCCATTGGCCATCATGTTTTCACAGACGTATTTATCCCCCACCGCCGTCTGCTCATAACGGAGGCCTTCCCGGTCACAGGCCTTGTAAAGTCCCAGATTGGACATTACCGTGGTAACAATCGTATTGTCCTTCAGCCTTCCCTGCTCCATCAGGTATTTGCCGCAGACATACATGATTCTGTCGCCGTCCACCACATTTCCCTTCTCATCCACAGCCAGGCAGCGGTCCGCGTCGCCGTCATAGGCAAAGCCCACATCCAGCCCGTTTTCCTTCACGAATTTCTGCAGAGATTCGATATGGGTGGAACCGCAGTCCCGGTTAATGTTGGTGCCGTCCGGCTCATTGTGGATCACGCTGGTCCGGGCTCCCAGGGCGTCGAACACGCTTTTTGCCACCGAGGAAGCACTGCCGTTGGAGCAGTCCAGACCCACCCTCATGTTTTTGAAAGAACGGACGGGAATCGAAATCAGATGGCCGATGTAGCGGTTTCTTCCGGCCGCAAAATCCACCGTCCTCCCGATCTGCTCCCGGCGGGCGAAAGGAATATCCGGCGTTCCCTGGTCGATATACGTCTCTATCTGCGCTTCGATGTCCGCATCCAGCTTCTGGCCCAGGCCGTTCATAATCTTGATGCCATTGTCATAAAAGGGATTGTGGCTGGCGGAAATCATAATGCCGCAGTCAAAGCCTTCGGTCCGCACCACATAGGAAACGCTGGGCGTCGTGGTCACATGGAGCAGATAGGCGTCCGCTCCCGACGCCGTCAGCCCCGCCACCAGCGAATACTCGAACATATAGCTGGAGCGCCTTGTATCCTTGCCGATCACGATTCTGGCCTTGTGATCCCTGCCAAAATGCCAGCCCAGGTAACGCCCCACCTGATAGGCGTGCTCTACTGTCAGATTAACGTTGGCCTCTCCCCGAAATCCATCTGTTCCGAAATATTTTCCCATATCACTGCCTCCTTCTATCCGCTTACTGCTCAGGCGTAAAGATTTTCACCGTAGATACCTACGTCCACCAGCCGGCGGATCGCCTGCACCACAGCCGCCTTATCCTCCTGATAGGTGACTCCGAACCAGCTTTCTTTCGTATCCAGCACCTGCACCACGGCCCTGCCGTTCTGCAGCAGTTCATCAATGAATACCGGCAGCAGATATTCCTTCTTCAGATCTCCCGGCTCCATTTTCGCCAGAAATTCCACAAATCCTTTTTCCAGAAGATCGATAAATTCCGGCTGCAGCCCCCACATATTCATGGAAACCCTGGAATCCACATCTATTGGCGTCATGCCGTTCTCCCCTGCCACCGCGGCGCCCTCCGGCGTCTTTACAATGTTGGAGGTCTCCCGGATGCCCGTCAGGCGGTTCTGATCATCCATGACGCAGACGCCCCTGGTCACGCCGCCGTTGTCACTGAGAGTATTTCCCAGACGGAAGCCCGCCATACAGATGGGCTGCACGCCCCCGTCCGCCAGGTGATCCGCCGTCAGATATTCATGCAGCTTGACATAGGGCTCCTTTCCGTAATAGTCGTCCGCGTTGATTACGGCAAAGGGCTCCTTCACAACGCCCTTGCAGCAGAGAATCGCCTGGCCAGTACCCCAGGGCTTTGTCCTGCCTTCCGGCTTCGCAAAGCCGGCGGGCAGATCGTCCAGCTCCTGAAACACATAGGCAACTTCCGTCTTCTGCTCCATGCGCTTTCCGATGATTTCCCGGAAATCCTTCTCCAGATCCTTCCGGATAATGAATACCACTTTATCAAAACCGGCCTCCAGCGCGTCGTGCACCGAGTAATCCATGATAATTTCGCCGCCCGGTCCCACCGGCTCCAGCTGTTTGATGCCCTTTCCGAAACGGCTGCCGATACCGGCCGCCATAACCACCAGCGTTGTCTTTTTCATCCTGTGTACCTCCGTCATCCCTGCATTTTATTCTTCCTGAAGATTAGCCAGCTTCGCGGCCTGGTCCGCCGCGATCAGGCTGTCGATCAGTTCGTCCAGCTCGCCGCTCATGATGCTGTCGATCTTGTGCAGCGTCAGCTTAATCCTGTGGTCGGTGACCCGCCCCTGGGGAAAATTATAGGTCCGGATCTTCTCCGAACGGTCTCCCGTTCCGATCTGGCTTCTTCTGGCCTGCGCCTCCGCGTCGTGCTGCTTCTCCAGCTCCATCTCATACAGACGGGAGCGCAGCACCTTCAGCGCTTTTTCCTTATTTTTCAACTGTGATTTTTCATCCTGACAGGAAATCACGATTCCTGTGGGGATGTGGGTCAGCCGCACCGCGGAATCCGTGGTATTGACGCACTGCCCGCCGTTTCCGGAAGCCCGGAACACATCGAACCGGCAGTCGTTCAGATCCAGCTGAAAATCAATTTCCTCCGCCTCCGGCATGATAGCCACCGTAATCGTAGAGGTGTGTATCCGTCCGCCGCTCTCGGTCTCCGGCACCCGCTGCACCCGGTGAACCCCGCTTTCATATTTCAGCCGCGAATAGGCGCCCGCGCCATTAACGAGAAATGTGACCTCCTTGAAACCGCCGATGCCGTTTTCATTCAGGCTTATCATCTCCGTCCTCCATCCCCGGGACTCAGCATATTTATTATACATCCGGTAAATCTCCGATGCAAAAAGAGCTGCCTCGTCACCGCCGGCTCCCGCCCGGATCTCTACAATGACATTCTTGCTGTCATTAGGGTCTTTGGGCAGCAGCAGAACCTTCAGATGGCGCTCCATCTCCTCCTCCTGCCGCTTGGCCTCGGAAAGCTCTTCCTTCAGCATCTCCCGCATATCTTCATCGTTTTCACTCTCCAGCAGCTCCAGACTGTCCTGTATGGTCTGCTGGTTTTTCTTATATTCCAGATAGGCGCCCGCTATGGGCTGCAGCTCCGCCTGCTCCTTCATCAGCTTCTGGAAGCCGGCCGGATCATCCGCCACGCCGGGTTCATTCAGCTGCCGCAGTATCTCTTCCAGCCGGATCACAATATCTTCCAGCCTGTCAAACATATATTCTTCCTCCTCACACTGTAAAACGGCGCGTTTATCTTATGCGCCGCACATAGACGTCCGCCCCTCTGTGCGCCCCTTTTCCAGACGGCCTGCCGCCACCCGGTCCAGACCGGCCAGATCCCGAATGATCTCCACATCCTCATATCCGGCCTCTGCCATCATTTTTCTCAGGTCTTCTCCCTGATCGTAACCGATCTCCATGCACAGCCAGCCTCCGTCCTCCAGGTAATCGCCTGCCTCCCGCACAATTCTCCGGTAAAAGGAAAGGCCGTCCTCTCCACCGTCCAGCGCCGTCCTTGGCTCATGATCCCGCACCTCCGGCTCCAGGCCCTCGATGACCTCTGCCGGTATGTACGGCGGGTTCGATACGATCATATGGAAGGTTCCGCCGATATTCCGGAACAGATCGCTCTCAGCCCAGACCGCGCGGACGCCCAGGCTTTTCGCATTTTTCGCCGCCATCTCCAGGGCTTCCGGCGAAATGTCCGCTCCGATGCCAGTCACAGACGCCGCCTTCAGAATAGAAATCAGAATACAGCCGCTGCCCGTACACAAATCAAGAACCTTCATGCCGGGGACAATGCGCTTCAGCGCCTCTTCCACCAGCACCTCTGTATCCTGCCGCGGAATCAGAACATGGCTGTTGACCCGGAAGCAATGGCCATAAAACCAGGCTTCGCCTGTCAGATACTGGACAGGAATCCGTTTTCCCCGGCCAGCCAGCAGCCTCCGGTATTCCACCGCATCACTTTCATCCAGAAGCTCATGCATATGCATATAATAGAAGGAACGGCTGATATTCGCCGCATGCTCCAGCAAAATCCACGCATCCGTCCGGGCGTCGGCAACCCCTCTGCCCTCCAGATACCGGACACCATAATCCAGCCAGGCCCGCAGGGAGCCCTCCGGGGCGGCGCTACCCACGGCTTCCGGAGACGGATACTCTCTCTTCTCCGGCCTCCATTTTCACGGCGCCATCCGCCGCTTCTGCCTGTACTTCCGCTTCCTTCGGCTTCCAGCCGAAATTATCCTGCAGAAAAGTTTTCCAGTCGAATACAGCCTCCACCGCCGCAATCGCCACCTGGGCCTGGGCTTCGTCCGGCTCTCTGGTGGTCAGCTTCTGCAGCGCCATGCCCGGCTTGCTCAGGAGGTTCACCACCGGATTATCCGACCGGCCTGCCAGCCGGATAATCTCAAAGGAAACCCCGGCGATCACAGGCACCAGTAGAAGGCGCACCACAATTCTCCAGACATGGGACTCTACCTGAATAAACATCAGAAAAATAATGCTCACAATGATGACAAAAAACAGAAAGCTGGTGCCGCAGCGCTTGTGCAGGCGAGAGCTCTTCATGACATTTTCCACGTTCAGCTCCAGTCCGTGCTCAATGCAGTTGATGCACTTGTGCTCCGCCCCGTGATACATGAAGGTCCGCTGGATATCCTTCATCCGTGACACCAGAAACAGATAGCCCAGGAAAATAATCACTCTGACTGCTGATTCCACCAGAGACAGCACCCACCGGGAATCCGTCAGATTCCGGAACAGATTGCTCAGAAAATACGGCAGCATCATAAATACCGCTACCGCGATTACAACTGAAAAGATCAGAGTACCCGTCATAAGGGCCTTTTCCTGCTTCTTTTCCTTCTCTTCCTGCGCCCGCTTCTCTTCTTCTGTGAGTTCTTTCTTCTCTTTGTCTTCCTCTTCTTCCTCTTCATAGAAGGTGGCAGAATACATCAGGCATTTGATGCCCACCACAAGAGAATCAATAAAACTGACCACGCCCCGGATAATCGGTATCTTCTGAAGAGGCTTGCAGTCTATGACACTCTTATATGGTTCCACCCTGACTTCTATTTCCTGATCCGGCTTCCGCACTGCGATGGAATACTTCTCGCCGTTACGCATCATGATGCCTTCCATCACGGCCTGGCCGCCGATATTTGATGATTTCATGTGCTCTCCCTCGTATGCCTGCCCTCCCTCGCGGTTAGGGCGTATAGTAAAACAGGTTGAGATTTTGCAACCTCAACCCTTTGTTTACTCTCACAAGCTTCAATTGTGCATTACATGCCGTATTTCTTATTGAACTTCTCAATACGTCCGCGGGCAGCCGCAGCCTTCTGCTGACCGGTATAGAACGGATGGCATTTGGAACAGATTTCCACGTGAATATCCTGCTTCGTGGAACCGGTCTTAAATGTATTCCCGCAGTTGCATGTAACCGTTGCTTCGTAGTACTCCGGATGGATTCCTTCTTTCACTGTCTTTCACCTCTTCCATATTGATTCTGTATGTTATCAATCTGACGTCTGTCTGATCTGTTGACTGTATGTTTTTTTCATAACTATCCAACAGCTTTACGATTATATCACATCCCCTGAATAAATGCAAGCCGTTAAATGATTTTTTGTTTTCGCAGCATGTGAACCAGTTCTCCGTTCGTTCTGGTACGGGCGAACATGTTCAGAATGTTTTCGGCCGCTTCTTCTGATTTCATGCCGTTTAAAGCGCGGCGCATATTGTTGACCGCCTCCTGCTCATCCTCAGACAGCAGCAAATCCTCCCGCCGGGTGCCGGATTTCACGATGTCAATGGCCGGAAATACCCGGCGCTCCTGCAGCTTCCGGTCCAGCACCAGCTCCATGTTGCCGGTTCCCTTGAATTCCTCGTAAACCACATCGTCCATCTTGCTTCCCGTATCCACCAGGGCCGTGGCCAGAATGGTCAGGCTGCCTCCCTCCCTCATGTTCCGGGCAGCGCCGAAGAACCGTTTGGGCATGTGCAGCGCCGTAGGATCCAGACCGCCGGAAAGGGTACGTCCGCTGGGCGGTACCACCTGATTGTAAGCCCGCGCCAGACGGGTGATGCTGTCGATGAAGATCACCACATCCTTCCGGTTCTCCACCAGGCGCTTGGCCCTCTCGATCACCATCTCCGATACGCGCTTGTGGTGCTCCGGCAGCTCGTCAAAGGTGGAATAAATCACTTCTACATTCGGCCCCTGCACCGTCTCCCTGATATCCGTTACTTCTTCCGGCCGCTCATCAATCAGCAGGATGATCAGATGCATCTCCGGGTTATTCCGCAGGATGGACTTGGCCGCATCCTTCAGAAGCGTAGTTTTGCCGGCCTTGGGCGGAGATACAATCATTCCTCTCTGGCCCTTTCCGATGGGGCTCACCAGATCCACAATCCGCATGGCCAGGCTGCCGCCCGGACGCTCCAGCCGTATTCTTCTGTTCGGGAAAACCGGCGTCATATCTTCGAAATTGAACCGCCGGGCGCTCTCCGCCGGACTCATGCCGTTGATGCTCTTTACATACAGAAGCGCGGAAAACTTCTCATTTTGTGATTTGATCCGCGTATTGCCCCGCAGTATATCTCCTGTTTTCAGTCCGAACCGGCGAATCTGTGACGGTGAAACGTATACATCACTGTCACCGGGCAGAAAATTATCTGAGCGGATAAAGCCGTACCCGTCTGCCAGCACTTCAAGGATTCCGCAGGCTTCCTGCCCGCTGTCCAGAGCCTGAAAATCTGAACGGGGATGATCTTCGCCGTCATTTACAGGACGCACCTTTTCTCTGTCCGGTTCCGTCTTCTCCAGGCGGCTGCTCCTCTCAGCGCGCTCCGTTCTCTCGACACGCTCCGTCCGTTCGGCACGCTCCGGCCGCTCGACCCGTTCTGTCCGCTCGGCACGCTCTGCCTTATCCGCCTTTCCTTCCGCGGTATGTTCTGCCGCCTTCTTCTCCTGATCTTTCGCATCCTCTTCCAGCATGCGCGCCACAAGCTGATCCTTCCGCAAAGCCGAAATGCCTTTCAGCCCCCGGGCTTTGGCAACCTGCCGCAGTTCATTCAGCGGCAAAGACTCGTATCTTTCTTTCATCATCATTCATTCCTCATATCTTTCTGCTGTTCACAATGGGGGTTTTGTTCAAAACGGACTGACTTTCGTCAAAAGACCGGCATGTCCTTCCGGAACACGCCAAAATACTGTGCAGGAAAATACCCTGCCGATACGAATAAGTATATCAAAAGCCCTGTCAAAACTCAACAGTTTTTTTTCGAC
>DVJR01000142.1 GCA_018716575.1 Candidatus Scatomonas merdavium
GCACCGTCGCCCACCGCATGAAGCCCGCGGATGCTGGTTTCAAAATTCTTGTCCACCACAACCTTATTGGAATAGAACTTCACCTCCACGCCATACAGCAGCGTCTCGTCACTGGCGATGCCTGGCGTCACTTTATCAAGAGCCAGAATCATTTCCTCAATATCCACCATGATCCGGTGGGGGAACACCAGGGACAGATCTCCCGGCACCGCGTCCTTCAGCGTCGGGATCAGGTTGTTCCGGCAGAGCCGTTCTTCCGTGGTCCGCCGCCCTCTCTTGTAATCCCCAAACGTCTGCACCAGGATCTTTCCATCACAGAGCATGTTAGAAAGCTGAGCAATCTGCTTGCCATACTCAATGGGCGTCTTAAAGGGCTTGGTAAAATTCTTTGACACCAGCAGAGCAAAGTTAGTATTATTGGTCTTATATTCTTTGGACTTGTACGCGTGTCCGTTGACTACTGCCAGTCCGTTTTCATAATATTCCGTAGCCACCTCTCCCGAAGGATTCGTGCAGAATGTCCGCACCTTATCATCAAAAGTAGGCGTGTAGTAAACCAGCTTGGCTTCATAGAGATTCTTGTTCAGGAATTCCATGACTTCGTCCCGCACTTCTACGCGGACGCCGATATCCACCGTGCCGACTTCTGTCTCAATGCCATGATTCTGACAGATATGCGAAAGCCAGTCAGCTCCCTCCCGGCCCACAGCCGCCACGATATGATCTGCATAATACGTCTCGCCCTTGTCGGTTGTCACAGACTTTACCTGTCCGTCCTCGATATCAATATCGCTGACCATGGTCATAAACTGCATCTCCACACCTACCTCTGTCAGGTGGTCCTGAAGACGGTGGTAAATCTTGTATCCCTCTTCCGTTCCCAGATGGCGGATAGGGCATTCGATCAGCTTCAGATTGGCGTGAATAGCCCGCTTCCGAATTTCCCGGATTTCCTTTTCCTTATCCACACCATAAACATTCTTATCCGCTCCGAATTTCAGATAGATAGCATCCGATTCTTTAATCAGCTCCAGCGCCTTATCATACCCCAGGATCTCCGGCAGATTTCCTCCTACATCCGGAGACAGGGATAATTTCCCGTCTGAAAAAGCTCCTGCGCCTGCAAAACCCGTCGTAATAGAGCAGGGCTTGCAGCCTACACATTTCTTCGTCTTTCTTTTTGGGCACTGCCGGTTCTCAATGGCACGGCCCTTTTCAATCATCAGGATCTTAAGCTCAGGCCGCTTCTCCTTCAGCTCATAGGCGCAGAAAATGCCTGACGGCCCCGCGCCGATAATAATTACGTCATATCTGTTTTTCTCCATACTGTAATTCCGGTTCCTTTCTTTCCTTTATTCTCCAGACTATGAATGCTCTTTACGCGCGAAATCAGGCAGCCTTGACTGCCTGACCGCCATTTTCGCCGCTTTACTTATGCTTCCACTATCAGATACTTTCCGTCCGGCAGCGCAAAGACCTCGCTGGCTTCTTCCAGTTCACTGTCCGTCATTCCATCTACGTCCATACCGCTTTCTTCCAGATAGCTCCGTACCTCACCGATGGAATTTGCCACTACAGCCATGCTGTCTTCCAGAAACGCTTCCGCTTCCTCATAATTTTCTGCTACCGGCTCGTCGAAGAGCTGTCCCTGGTTCCGCAGAAAGGTCAAAACACACTCTTCACTGTACTCATCCATAAAAAAGCCCTCCTTTTCTTTTTCACATCACAGCAAGCAGTTCTTCCAGAACATGCTCCACCGTATCTGTCTCTCTTTCGCAAATCGCCTTTACGGCAGGCACTGCATTTTTCATGGCAATGGGATGTCCCACCAGCTCCAGCATCTCAATATCATTATAATTATCTCCCAGTGCCAGGCACTCGTCCGGGGATACTTCCAGAAACTCCATGATTTTTCTCATGCCCAGCCCCTTGTTCACGCCCTTTGGCATCATATCCAGCCATTCATTTCCCGATGTGACTACAGTCAGCCGCTCTCCAAAACGTTCTCTCCAATACGGGGCGCTGTGCTCGATTCCCTGTTCCTCATAAACGGAAATCTTCATGTATTCCTCCTGTACCTGAAAAATATCCGGTACCAGTGTCACGTTGTTTTTCACCACATCTCTCATATGATAATAGTAGCTCATTTTCTTAGGCTGCAGGTAACTGGTATGCACACCTGAAAGCAGAATCTCGCAGCCCTCCCTTTCCCAGATAGCCTGCATAATCTCCTGTCCCAGACTGCGGCTCATGGTTTCCCGGTAAATCATCTCTCCCTGAAAAAAGCTCAGGCAGCCGTTTTCACACATATAAGCAATCTCATTCCTGACAGGAGCAAACAGCCTTTGCAGATTGGCATACTGCCGCCCACTGGCCGCGAGAAAACAGATTCCTTTCCGGGTCAGCCGGTGAATCAGTTCACACGTTCCCGGCTGCAGGGACTGCGCGCCGTTCAGCAGCAGCGTACCATCCAGATCGCTGGCCACCAGCCTGATCCGCCCGCTCATGAATTAACCCCCGGATTCACGCCTTTCTCCCGATCCTCCTGCAGCTCTGGAAAATCCAGAATTTCCAACGGGGAATCGATGATCCGATCCGCATGATACTGTTCCAGCTCACTTCGGGGCCGAAAACCCCAGGTCACTCCTACGGTAAAAATCCCCGCTCCACGGCCCGTCTGCATATCCGTATTGGTATCTCCGAAGTACAGACATTCCTCCGGACAGACACTCAGCCGTTTCATAATGGCCAGCGCTCCGGCCGGATCCGGCTTTCTGGGCACCTCTTCTGACTGGCCCTGTATCCAGTCAAAGGTCTCTTTACCGAAAATCGTCTTTACCACATCTACCGCAGCCTTGTGCGGCTTGTTGGAAAAGACAGCCAGGCGGATTCCCCGCCGTTTCAGTTCCGTCAGAGTCTCTACAATATGAGGATACGGTTTTACATGATACAGCGGATCCTCCTGAAGCCATCCTCCCGCCAGAGGAACGCCCTCCCGCACATGAGCCTCATCCGTATCACCGGCTTCCTTCAGCGCACGGCGCACGGATTCCTCCAGGCCGTCGCCTGCATAATATTTATATTTTTCTACCGGATGGGGCGCCAGGCCGAAATGCTCCAGCATCCGGTTTATGGGCCGGGCTATGGACTCAAGCGTGGCCGTCAGCGTACCGTCCAGATCAAATATACATACTTTTATCATTCTGTATCCTCCTTGAAACTGTGGCGGCAGATTCTTTCTTTTCCGCACTTTCCGTTCCTTATACAGGATACCATCTGCTTTCCTGTTACGCAAGTGTTTCCGGTACATTTCCCTATCCTTCTGCATCACTTATATTCATAATCCGGCGCCTCTTCTCTTCTTATCAGGCGTCAGTTTTTCCGTATCCGCCGCCGTCGTTTGACAGTCTTTGGGCCCTGTGATACACTGAAAGCCAGATACAGAACTACAGGAGGTATCTCCATGAAAAAAATACTCTTCACTGATCTGGATGATACACTGCTGACCCGGGACAAACAGCTGACACAACAGAACGCTTCTTCTATTCGACGCCTTCTGGATGAAGGTCATTATTTTGCCGCCTCCACCGGACGTCCTTTGCCAGCCACCCTTCCTCTGCTTCGAAGTCTTGGCCTGGACAGACCAGGCTGCTTTGCCGTTACTTACAACGGAGGGCTGATCTATGACGTATCCCAGAACAAGGTTCTGTTCAAAAGATCAGTTCCTCTCGCTTTTGTAAAACATATTTTCACAGAAGCAGACCGGTTCGGCCTGTATTGTCAGACCTATGACGACGAGACAATGCTCTGCCGTTCCTTTACTGAGGAAACCGACTATTATTGCAAAAAAATTGGCATGGACTGGAAAGCAGCTCCTGATCTCCCGGAAGGGCTGACAAATGCGCCCGTGAAAGTTCTGGTTATCAGCCTTCACAACCGCTCCCTGCTGGAACAATACCGCAAAAGCCTGGAACCATGGGCAAAGGGAAAGATTTCTCTGTATTACTCGAACGACAGCTATCTGGAGCATGTAGCCTGCAACATTTCCAAAGGTGAAGCCGTCCGCTTCCTCTGCAGACATCTGAACCTGCCGTGCAGCCACGCTGTGGCAGCAGGCGATGCGGAAAACGACATTCCCATGCTTCAGGCTGCCGGCATTGGCGCCGCCATGCAAAATGCCGGAGAAGAGGTAAAAGGGGCCGCCGATTATGTGACCTCAGCTGATTGTGATCATAGCGGCATCTGCGAGGTTATAGAAAAATTTATTCTTTTTTAACAGATAAACGGCAGATTTCTCTTTTCTTTTTTGGGAAAAGGTGTATAATCATACATTGTATATAGAAAAGAAAGGCGATTATTCCGTCTCACAAAGGAAGGATTTGCAGAAAAAGGAGTACAGATATGAGCAGATCAGTTGGTAAAGTCATTCTGGGCGCAGCATGCGCCGGAGCCGCCGTAGGCGCTGTTCTCCATTATATGAAGGACCGCAGCTCCAGGGCTGACTTTCAGAATGATTTTGAAAATTTTACAGACGGGCTTGAGGATAACAGCCAGCGCCGCTATACAACAATTCCTCATACCCCACAGCGAAATGAAACGGCCGCTTCCTGACAGGCGGCCGTTTTCTGTGGTATGTGTTCTGTTTTTCCTGTTACTTTCTCCAGGCTGCCGCCAGTCCGGCGCAGCCCTTTTCTATCTGTTCTTCGTCCAGAGTGCCATATCCCAGCAAAACCGTATGGCTGTCCTCCGGAGACATTTCTCCGATAAAGTATTCGCTCAGCCCCAGTATGTGGATTCCCGCTTCTCCGGCCAGCTCCACTGCTTCCCTTTCATTCCTGCCATTCTTCAGGCTCAGAAGCACATGAAGTCCTGCATTCTCTCCTGACACAGTACAGAGATCCTGCATCCGGCGGAGCTGCCTCATCAGAAAATCGTGCCTTCCCTTGTATAAAGCACGCATCCTGTTCAAATGTCGCTCAAAATATCCTTCCCTCATAAACAGCTCCAGTATTTTCTGATCCGCCCTGGAAACGGTAGCTGAAAAGCACCGGCCTGTCCTCTGATAAAAAGGCATCAGCTTTCTCGGCAGAACCATGTAGCTGATTCGTATGGACGGCGCCAGGGATTTGGAAAAGGTGCCCAGATAGATCACCCGGTCATGGGTATCATATCCCTGAAGCGCCGGAACCGGCTTCCCCTTATAGCGGAATTCACTGTCGTAATCATCTTCGATCAGATAGCGCCCGTCCTGATCCGCTGCCCAGGACAGCAGCTGCATTCTGCGCCGGATGGGCATTACCATGCCCATGGGAAACTGGTGAGAGGGCATCACATAGGCGATCCGGGCTCCGCATTCCTCCAGCTTCTCCGGGCTCATGCCCGCGTCATCCAGCGGCACAGCCCGGACAGGATGGCCCAGGCTTCGAAAGCACCGGTATGCACTTTTATAAGTGGGGTTTTCCATTGCTATGGGCTGTTCCCGGCCCAGAAGCACGGACAGCAGCATCAGCAGATAATCGTTTCCCGCACCCACCACGATCTGATCCGGGCCGCAGCTGACCCCCCTGGCATGGTGCAGATAGCTGGCAACCGTCTCTCTCAGCGACCATTCCCCCTGGGGATCCCCCAGGCAGAAAAGAGAAGGTTCGGCTCCCGCCAGAACTTCTTTCGACAGCTTCCGCCAGGCATTCACAGGAAACCCCTCATCAGCAATACCGTTCACGTCAAAATCGCAGAGGTACTGCGGTTTTGACGCTTCCCGGACCGGCTCCGCTGCCTGTGAAAAGCTATCCAACTGGTACAGAGCTGAAATATCTCCCGCATAATACCCCTTGCAGGGAATGCTTTCCAGATATCCCTCAGAGGAAAGCTGATCGTAGGCCAGATCAACCGTGCTCCTGCTCACCGCCAACTGGCGCGCCAGGTTTCTGGAAGACGGCAGCTTCTCGCCTGCCGGAATCTTTCCGCTCTGGATCTCCCGCTTGATAAAGCTGTATATCTGCTCATACAGCGGTTCTTTCCTGCGATTGTCCAGGGAAATCAGCAGTTCTTTCATTTCTTCACATCCGCCGGAAGCTTAAAGGAGCTCTTCAGCGACACAATTCGGTTAAACACCAGCGCATCCGGCCTGGAATCCCTTGCATCCACGCAGAAAAATCCGTTCCGCACAAACTGATAGCTTTCATAAGCCTGTGCGCCGGCCAGCCCCGGTTCTACATAACAGTTTTTCATAACCGTCAGAGAATTCGGATTAATATTCATGGAACCATCCTCATTGTAAACGCCCTTAGACTCGTCGATCAGATTTTCATACAGGCGGCATTCCGCAGGAACAGCCTGCGCTGCTGAAACCCAGTGGATAGTTCCTTTAACTTTCCTGCCGTCCGGGCTGTTGCCGCCCCGGCTGGCAGGATCATAGGTACAGTGTACGGTAGTTACTCTTCCTTCCTCATCTTTCTCAAATCCCGTACATTTAACGAAATAGGCGTTCATCAGCCGCACTTCATTGCCGGGAAACAGGCGGAAATACTTTCTTGGAGGCTCTTCCATGAAGTCCTCTCTCTCGATATACAGCTCCCGGGAAAACGGTATCTTCCGAACTCCCAGACTTTCATTTTCCAGATTGTTGGCCACTTCCAGCTCTTCAGTCTGCCCCTCCGGATAATTGTCAATAACCAGACGGACAGGATCCAGAACCGCCATCACTCTGGCCCGCTTCAATTTCAGATCTTCTCTGATACAGTACTCCAGCATGGCGTAATCCACAGAGCTCTGGGCCTTGGACACACCACAGAGATCCACAAACATTTTGATAGACTCCGGCGTAAAACCTCTTCTGCGGAGCGCGGCTATGGATACCAGACGGGGATCATCCCAGCCGTCCACGGTGCCATCCTCCACCAGCTTCTTGATATACCGCTTGCCTGTCACCACGTTGGTCAGATACAGCTTTGCGAACTCAATCTGCTTCGGCGGGCGAGGATATTCCAACTCCCGCACCACCCAGTCGTACAGCGGCCTGTGATCTTCGAATTCCAGCGTGCAGATAGAATGCGTTACGCCTTCTATGGCGTCTTCTATAGGATGGGCGAAATCATACATGGGATAGATGCACCATTTATCTCCCGTATTCTGATGGTTCATATGAGCCACCCGGTAAATAACGGGATCGCGCATGTTGATATTTGGCGAAGCCATATCAATCTTCGCCCGAAGGACACGGCTCCCGTCCGGAAACTCTCCGGAGCGCATTCTCCGGAACAGATCCAGATTTTCCTCCACGCTCCTGTTCCGGTAAGGACTTTCCTTTCCCGGCTCCTTCAGCGTGCCCCGGTACTCCCGGATCTCCTCCGCAGACAAATCGCAGACGTAGGCCTTGCCCTTCTGGATCAGCTTTTCCGCCGCTTCATACATCTGTTCAAAGTAATTGGAAGCAAAATAGAGATGATCGCCCCAGTCCGCGCCAAGCCACTGGATATCCTCTTTGATGGATTCCACAAATTCCGATTTCTCTTTGGTGGGATTGGTATCATCGAACCGCATATTGAACTGTCCGTGATATTCCCGGGCCAGCCCGTAATTCAGAAGAATTGCCTTTGCATGTCCGATATGAAGGTAGCCGTTAGGCTCCGGCGGAAACCGGGTGCATACCGTGTCATACGTTCCCTCCGCCAGGTCTTTCTCAATAATCTGCTCAATAAAATTCTTGGAAACCGTTTCCTTTTCCATGAATCATGTCCTCCCCGCATAGCTCTTTGGTAAATATTATAGACCATAATAGCATACTTTATGAAACGGCGCAAGCCGTGACCCCTCCCGGAGGGCATGCGCTGCGGCGGCCCTGCGGGTATCTCTTCCTAACCGGGAGCTCCGCAGACAGCGCACCGGAAACCGCTCTGTACCTGTTCTTCCCAGGCTGGCGAAATCACCCGCGACTCATAATGCCCCTTCTCCTCATGACGGACCGTTCCGGTCTGTACGGTTTCCGTACCGGTCTGCCTCTTCCGCTCTTCATAATGGTAGGAAAACGGACTGCTCATCGTCTCCCAGTCCACGTACTGCTCGCCGTGCCTGCTGATTTCCTCTGACGTAAGCAGCTCCGCGCCGCAAATGTTACAGATATTTACGCCATATGTCTCATACACCGGCTGTTCCTCATATACCGGCTCTTCCCAGGCCGCCTGATCCACAACCCATACCTGCTGCGTCTCCGCCTCATGGTAAACCGTCGCATACTGCGGCTCCCATCGGTGCACATGCTCCGCGGACAAAGGCTGCTCCGCATTCTCCTCCGCTGCCGCCGGCTGCCCGCCGCCGTTTTCCGTTCCACCGGAGGGCGCTCCCGCCGCACTTCCGGGCTCTTCCGCGCCGACAGAAACCGGAAGGCTTTCATCCGCCGTTTGCGGACCTGCCGAAGCCTCCGCTCCGTTTTCGCCAGTCACCCCGCTGTTTTCTTTCGCATCCGTTTCCGGGACGCCGGACGCCGCCCGGCCGCTGTTCTCTGTCAGTCTGTCCTCTGTGACGGTTTCTCCCTCCTTTCCGCCTTCCGCTCCTGAGAAATCCGTTTCCGCGGCAGTTTTCGGAAGCGCCGCGTTTTTCTCTTCCGTTTCCCCGTCCGTGCCGCTTTCCGCCCTTCCGCAGAGTATTCCAAAGGTCAGAAGTCCGGCGGCAAACAGAACCGCGAATCCGGCGCAGAACCGGATATGGCGCGCCGCCTTTCGCCGCCCGTTTTTCTCCGGCACTTCTCCCGTTTCTTCCAAGGCAGTTTCCGGAATTTCTCTCTGAGCGGCTTCTGAAATTTCCTCCTGCGCGGTTTCCGGAATTTCCTCCTGTGCGGCTTCCGGTATTTCCTCCTGTGCGGCTTCCGGTATTTCTCCCTGCGCAGCCTCCGGTAATTCTTCTATAGAAGTTCTGTGCTTTTCTTCAGATTTTTTTCTCATCAGCTGTTCCCTCTCTTTCATCTGCCTAAACCTTTCCTTTCAGATCCGGAAGGAGCAAAATGCCCCTTCCGGCCTTTCGTTATCTGTTCCGGCGGCGCTTTTTCAAAAGCCAGAAGGCTCCTGCCGCTCCTCCCGCTCCCAGAAGCGTCACAGTAGCCCGCATTGCGCCTGCCGTATCGCCGGTTTCAGGAACCGAGCCCGCCGTTCTGTTTTTCGGCGGAAGCCGGCTGAAGCGGACGGTCTGAGCCTCGTCGTTCAGATCCGCATGGGCCATGACCAGGACGTTATTGTGACGCAGCTCTTCAAAAGCCACAACCGTGCGGTCCGCCAGTCCGTCCGCAGAAAATGAAAACTTCATTTTTACTGTTCCCGACGGGCTTTCCGGCACGAAGGACTGCGCCGCCGTAATCTCCATCCCGTTTACCGTCAGGGATTTTCCAGTGGATTTTTCCATCAGCGCGCCGCTCAGGGTATACGTTTTTCCGGGGATCAGATTTTCATAGGATACCGCATCCTCAATCTCCACCGTTCCGGAGGCCATCACCTCATGAGAGCCGTAGGCCGTCGCCTCAGTCTTCAGTGCAGGATAGCAGACACTCTGTGCTTCATCCTCCAGATCCGCATGACGGATCAGCGTCACCTCGTCCAGCAGCAGTTCTTCAAAAACCACGATTGTCTTGCCTTCCAGGCCGCGGCTGTCCAGCTCATAGACCAGTTCCGCCGTTCCCGAAGAATTTTCTGCCGTAAAAGCCGTCTCAGCCGTGACAGGCTCTCCTTCCATAAGCAGCACTTCTCCCGTCTCTTTCACCATCAGTTGTCCCCGCAGGGTATACTCCTGTCCAGGAATCAGATTGGAATAATTGACAAGATCCGTAATAGCCGCCCCGTCCCGGAGAGTCCCGGTATGGCTTCCGGTATCCTGATCCAGAGCCTCTGTTTTCAGCTCCGGCAGGCGCACCGTCTGTTTCTCGTCGGCCAGTTCCTGATGTGCAGCCACCGGAACGCCGTTGTGATACAGACTTTCATAAACAACCACTGTTGCGCCCCGCAGCGCTGAGCTGTCAAAGGTATAAGTTAAAACTTTCTCGCCGTCCGGCGCCTCCGGCACGAATTCTATGGCCGCTGTCACAGGCTTTCCGTCTGACAGAAGCTGTTCTCCCGTGCTTCTGTCCATCAAAGCCCCCTTCAGCACATATCTCTCTCCGGGAATCAGATTTTCATAGGAAACCATATCTTCTATGGATGCCGCCTCTTTTACCGTTCCCAGATGACTCCCCGTATCCCGATCGCACGCCGTCGTTTCAATTTGAGGATAGGAAACGCTCTGGCCGCTGTCCTCTATATCGGCATGGACCGCTACCCTTATTCCTTCATAAGTAACCTCTTCGAATACCACCACTGTCCGGCCCGCCAGTCCGGAAGCGTCAAAACGGAAATAGAGCTTCACGGTTCCGTCCGTCCGGTTGGGAATGAAAGTCCTTGAAGCGCTTACTTCCCGGCCGTTTATCCGCAGAGGCTCGCCGGTCGCCTGATCCATCAGCACTCCCGATACCTGATAGGTGCTGCCTGGCGTCAGGCCGCTGTATTCCACCGTATCGACAATTACCGCGTCTTCCCGGGCCTTTCCCACATGGCTTTCCGTGTCCCGGTCAGCTGCCGTTGTCCGGATTTCCGGGATGTAAACCGTCTGCCCTTCATCATCCAGATCCTCGTGAGCTGCCACGGAAATTCCCTTCCATGTCAGTTCTTCAAAGGCGACGAGCGTCTGCCCCGCCAGATCGGAAGCGTCAAAGACAAACGTCATATCCACAGTGCCGTTCTTTGTCTCCGGCACGAACTCCACCTCAGCCGTAACCGGCTTGCCATCGCTTATGAGCTCTTCTCCCGTCTCTTTTACCATCAGCCTGCCGGACATCGTATATGTCCTTCCGGCTGTCAGATTCCGATAGGTGACCGTATCCGTCACCGACGCTTCTCCGGAGGGAGCCACCGTCTTTGTCCCCGTGGCCGTATCCGCTGCCGATGTATGCAGCTCCACCGTATAATTATCAATACTTCCCAGATCTACCGCAAAGTCGTCCCTGGACACCGTGACTTCCAGGGAAACGAGATCCTTTCCTTTATTCGCCTCGCAGGGCTGCTCCTCCAACAGATAGGTGTCATAGGGCAGAGCTCCCAGGCTGTCATCCGGTTTACCGCCGCCAAACCATACGCCGTCCTCTGCCGAAATGCCCCGGTTGGTATTCTGCGTATGCGGCACGTAGCCGGCCGCTGTGGAATAATAGCCGTTTTCACCTGTCACAATCCGATGGCTTTCGCCGGTGGAACAGGAGGTCAGGGTAAAGGGTATGCCGCTCATCGGGCTCTGATCGTCTGCATCCACCTTCGTAAATTCCAGATCGCCCCGGATAATCCGCTCTTCCGCCGGCCTCTCTTCCGAATTGGGCAGATTGGCTGTCACCACCGATTTCCCGCCGTCCGCCGTGGTATTCGCCACATAGACGGTATCGTTCAGCAGATAGCCCTCCGGCGCTTTTGATTCCTGAATTGTCAGGGTTCCCAGGGGCAATACCGGAATGCCGTCCGTTCCAAGCCAGAAATCATCCCCGGATACCCGATGCTCCGGATCGAACAGAATCACTCCGTCCCCATCCGTCCGGAAGACCCACTGGCGCTTCGCCGCCTTTCCCTCCGGCGCGGGATCGGATGAATAAATGCCGTCATAATACCGGACGGTATACTCCGCTCCCTCCAGACGCGCGCCCGCCTGCGGGCTGCCCGTCTCCGCATCGCACTTGACCAGCAGAACCTGCACCGGATCATTGCCCGGCATATCCGTACAGGCATATGCAGCCGTTTCACCGCTGTTTACTGTAACTGTACGGCGCTCTTCGTCCAGCAGATAGCCCTGTGGCGCCTTTGTCTCCTCCACCTCATACGTCCCTGCCGGCAGCCCTTCCAGCCGCCCGTAACCGGTCTCGTCCGTCACAAGCTGTCCAACCGCTTCGGAAGTACCCGCGCGGTACACGGTATATTCCGCTCCTGCCAGGCTGTAGCAGACATTTCCTGCCGTAAGCTCCGGCAGCGCCGAGGACTTCCGGATCTCCAGGCTGCCTTCTGAGGGATGTACTTTAAATACCATTCCCACATTCTGGGCCGCCTGGCCAGACGGGCCTGTCCGCTCCAGGTACATCCAGCAGGTCAGCGTCCCGTCGGCGTCCTTTCCGATCACCTTGATATGGCCGCCTGTCACTCTACCGTTCCCTGAAAAATGGTCGGCGTCATCTGTCACACACCGGGCATACATCCAGCTTCTGGTATTCAGCGCTATCTGTCCGATCCCCGGAAAAGTCCGCACACTGCTTCCGGTTCCCGGATTTCCGATATTCGTGAAAGGATTCCTCTCCCCGCAGTCCAGGCTGACCGCAAAGCCGGTCCAGCCAAAGCCGGTGCGGTATTCGGACATGCCCAGCTCTCCATAGAGATCCAGCGTACCTTCCATATCCATAGTATTTCTGGCCACCGTCTGAACCAGCGCGCTCCGGATCTCAATGCGGTCGCCCACCTGATAACTGCTGATATCCCCATTGGCCGCCGTATCATTGCAGGAGCCGGGAATCACGCCGTATACCGCCCAGTCCGTATCATCTGCAGGGCCATCCTCATAAGACAGCATCGGCATCGGAAGGTTCTTATTTACACGGTACTCCTCCGGCACCAGCAGCTGATAGGCGGAGGAAGAATCGCTCATAACGCTTTTCACCGTCAGAAATTTTCCCCGATAGCCGTCCGGAATCCGGACGATCCCGGTACCCGGATCATAATCACACTCTTCTGTAATATCCTTCTGCCGCCCCTGGTTCATGCCATAATTTATGATTACCCGGGGATAGCCGTCCGTCTCTCCCAGATTCAGGGCTTCCGGCCACTCGTTGACCACGGCCTCGATATAGCCTTCCCGGACGGTTCCTGTCAGATTCTTCACATGGAATCCCACAGTATCATTAACATCTCCGCCTGCAGCGTCGTAAAAAGTAATATAGCGGTAAAGCTCCACCTGTTCCGCCGTCTCCGCCCCTTCGCCGTAGACCGGGGTGCCGGACCAGCAAATCACCGATGCCAGAATCAGAGCAAGAAGCCCTGTCACGGCTTTTTTCAATTTTCCGATTTTTTCTCTCACAGTTCGTTCCTTTCCCTCTCTTCCTGTTTTCCGGAAAGGCACAGTTTTTCTGCCCCGACTGCCCTGTCTTTACTATACAGGCAACACAGACCATCCCCTTTCATCTCTGTAAATATCTGAAATTCTGTATGACTGGAAATTTCCGGCGAAATGCCGTATGCAGGATGAATATCCTGTCCTTTGAATACACAGAAACCTGAACTGCAGATTTCATGGTAGATTGAGTATAGCACAGAAACCACGCCCGCGCAAGCGGGAAACTTTTCTGACGCGACTTTTAAATTGCATATTGACTATTTTCAGAAAAGTGTTAGAATTATAGCCATGGAAGCATAGCTCAGCCGGGATGAGCGTTCGCCTCACACGCGAAAGGTCAGGAGTTCGAGCCTCCTTGCTTCCATTCTTTGTGCCTGAAAGCGGAATTTTACTGAAAATATTGCTTGACAAGCAGAAAGTATTTTGGTAGAATCTGTTCTTGTAGCGGGCAGTTATGCTGCTGTGGCTCAGGTGGTAGAGCGTCGCCTTGGTAAGGCGGAGGTCACGAGTTCAAGTCTCGTCAGCAGCTTTTATCAGACATATTGACTGTTATAAAAACATTGTGAAAAAATCTGTGCGAACGATTTGCCGCACAGATTTTTTGTCGTATTCCCGTTTTTCCTGGCGTCAGGGCTGCGCAGCCCCTACTGCCGGACCGCGCACGGCCCGCACACTGCGCATTTGCCGCAGACCTGGCTGCCCTCACTGTCGGCCTGCCCTGCCGCGTCCACATAGGAGCTCCCGAATTCCGTATACCTCCGGGCGTTGTCCTTCAGGATGCCGTAGCATTTCTGCCGGTCATAACCTTCCGCGGACAGCGCGCCGGCCGGACAGCGCCGGATACAGACGCCGCAGCTTCCGTCTTTTTTATACAGACACAGCTCTTCTTCACAGACGGAATCCGGCTCCACATCCAGATCCGTCACCACGGTCGTATACCTTCCGCAGCCGCCTGCCCGCGTAATCAGCATATTGTTGATTCCAAAGGTGCCAAGCCCAGACGCATAGGCAAGGTGGCGGTGAGACCAGTTGCTTTTCAGTTTTTCCCTATCAAAGGTAAACGCCTCCGGCGTCACGGCTCCCCGGTAGCCCCTCTCCTCCAGAAACCCGATCAGGCTCTGATTCAGCTCCTTCAGCATGGCGTTGGTCACCTCGTAAGCCTGCGCCCACTCCGGGGAAGCGTATTTCCCTTCCACACGGTTCGTTTCCGCCAGCTCTTTCGTAAAGGGTACGAAACAGGCGACGACCACAGACGCTCCGGGCAGCACCTCCTCCGGCAGCAGATGGCCAGGTCCGATCACTTCCTTCAGCTTCCTTATATAAGGATGCGCCGCGTCCGCAAAGCCCGTAAGGGGCTTTCTCCATAAAGGCCGTTCCAGCTTTTTCTGATATGTCTCTACAAAATATTCCACCTGACGGCGTACCGCCTCTTTCAGATTTACATTCTCATTCATGGCTCAAATTCTCCGATAGCGCCAGATACTCGTCAGCGTTCCGATTCAGATTCTCCTTCTCCTGTTCTGTCAAAGACCTTCTGATGCGGGCGGGACTGCCCATCACCAGCGAGCCGTCCGGAATCCGCGTTCCCTTTGTCACCAGGCTTCCGGCAGCTATCAGACAGTTCTTTCCGATCACTGCTTCATCCAGCACAATGGCTCCCATACCGATCAGACTTCCGTCGCCCACCGTACAACTGTGCAGCACCGCATTGTGGCCCACTGTCACCCGGTCTCCGATCACTGTCGGCAGAGCTTTGCTCACATGCACCGTACAGTTTTCCTGAATATTGGTCTCACACCCGATGGTCACCGGCGCTTCGTCCCCGCGGATCACGCTGCAGTACCAGACACTGCTGCGCCTGCCTATGGTTACATCTCCCACAATTACCGCTTCCGCCGCGATCTTCGCTTCCGGATCGATATTGGGATTTCCGTAAATCATATGTCCACCTCTTTCTTCGGCCCCGCCGTTTCCCCCGATAAAATTCCGGCCGCGGCCGAACCCTTCTTTATTTTAGCACATATTTTGTCCGGTGCAACCCTCCGTATTTTCCATTCCGCATAATCTTCTGCCCCCCAGTTGGATTTCATCGGTATTAGGCTTCTCCGTGAACTGGAACCGGTCGAAGTTGGCCACATAATTGGCATTGGCTGCTTCCGTTAATCATATGTAAAACATCGCCCGGTTCCTGACGTCAGCTCGATATATGCCGGTATTCAGATTAGACACTTTTCAAGAAATGTCCCAAAATGTGACGTTTTTTCAGCTTTGGCCGTCGACATCCAGTTGTTTCCTTTCTATAATAAGGGCGTTGAAAAAAATGTCCGCAGTCTGCGTCTGCGCTGCGGCCGCAACTGACAACCGACAA
>DVJR01000143.1 GCA_018716575.1 Candidatus Scatomonas merdavium
AGATAGCGAACAGCTTCCGCCCGAAGGTACTCTTCTGAAGGACAATCACAAAAATCACTGCCATCACTGCGAAGAAAATAAGCTGAATCGGAATCGGCCCCACCATCGTGTTGCCGCACCAGCTCGCGAAGTCAAAGGCATATACGCTGTCGCCTCCGGTGATTCCACGGGCAAGCCCCAGGAACAGATACATGGTGGCAAGTGTGGTGATCATCTCGGAAATCTTTGCCTTGGCCACCATAAGGCCGTTAATCAGGCCGCAGGCTGCTCCGACTATAAGCGTTACAATAACGCCCACAAAACCGTTTCCTGTCCCGGCTGCCGCCATTCCGCCCAGCATGCAGGCCAGAATCATGATATTTCCGACAGAAAGATCGATACCGCCCGTCACGATAATCAGGGTCATGGGCAGTGCCACCATTCCGGTTTCCACAATATTCTTCAGCATAACGCTGATGATATAATTCGGATTGAAGAAGGACGGCGCCGCGATTCCGATGACGAGGAAAATAACAACCCAGATCAGAAGCAGGGCAAGATTAAAACTGAATTTGAATTTTTTCTTCTGCGCCATTATGCTTCACCTCCCACAGTTGATGCCGGGATCACACGTTTTTTCCGGATATTCTTGGCCGCCGACATCAGCACGGAAACAATGATGATGGCGCCCTGGATCGCATCCGCCCAGTCGGCGCTGATGCCCAGATAATTGATGGCCGGCTTGATGACCGAGAGGATAAACGCTCCTATCACGGTTCCGATCACTTTTCCGGAGCCTCCCGCAGAACTGGTACCGCCCAGCACGACAGCCGCGATAAACGTCATCTCCAGACCGCTTCCCATGGTAGTGGTCACACGCTGTCCGGCTGTGCCGATGATTGTAGCGGAGATTCCGAAGAACACACCCGCGATGGCGTATGTCAGAATAATCGTCTTGTCTACGTTGATACCCGTCAGGCGGGCGCTGTTCATATTATTGCCGATCGCGTAAACCTTCTTTGAAAATTTGGAATACTTCATGAAAAGCAGTCCGAACACAGTCACGATCAGGCAGATCAGCACGCTGGCAGGAACCACGCCGAAAAGCTTCGCGTCAAAGGCCAGCCATGTATAGGATGCCGGCAGGTCGTAAATCGATCCTTCTACCGCCATCTGCAGGCCTCCCTGGAAAATCTGGGTCGTTGCCAGAGTTGCAACGATAGCCGGAATCTTCAGCTTGGCCACCAGCAGGCCGTTGGCAGTGCTGAGCGCCGCTCCTACGACCATGGCCACGATCAGCAGCACGCCAAAGGGCGCTCCCGTTTTACCTATAGCCGCCATCACCATACAGACTACGGAGATCAGCGAGCCGGTGGAAACGTCAATATTGGACGTCAGAATGATAATATTCATTCCTATGGCCGCAATCAGCGTATAGCTGTAGGTATTCAGCAGGCTCATGATATTGTTCAGGTTGTAAAAGCCTCTGGCAAATACTGCCAGGATCAACAGTACGATGACCAGGAACATGGCAAGATAAAATTCGCTGGTCAGAAAGGATGCTTTTTTCTTGTTTTGCTGATTCATCTTTCCCCGCCTCCTATGATACGCTCATTTGTTTTTTGGATTCCAGCGCCACAGTCAGGATCTTCTCCTGTGTCACATCGCTTCTGTCAAAGCAGCCGCCGATGTAGCCGTCTTTCATGACATAGATTCTGTCGCACATTCCAATCAGCTCCGGAAGCTCCGAGGAAATCATGATGATGGTCAGCCCCTGCTGCGTCAGATCGCTGATGATCTTATGTATCTCCGCTTTCGCGTTGACATCCACGCCGCGGGTAGGCTCATCCAGAATCAGCACCTTCGGTTTCAGCGCCAGCGCCTTGGAAACAGATACCTTCTGCTGGTTTCCTCCTGACAGATTAGTCACCAGGAAGTCCGGGCCGGGCGCCTTGATGTCAATCTCATCAATATACTGCTGACCGATAGCGTCCTCCTTTTTCTTGTCAATCAGGCTCATGGAGCCGGTAAAATTCTGGAGCTGCGGCAGCGTAATGTTCTGTTCAATGCTCATGTCTACGATCAGGCCGTATTTTCCCCGGTCCTCAGATACATAGACAATACCCTGTTTCATAGCATCCTGGTAATTCCGGATATGAATCTCTTTTCCGTCCATGTAGATTTTTCCGGCTGCCTTTTTGCTGAACCCGCATATGCATTCCATGAGCTCCGTCCGTCCGGCGCCCGCCAGGCCCGCAAATCCAAGAATCTCCCCTTTTCTCAGGTCGAAGCTGATATCATCCAGGAAGCCCTCGTCATAAATACCCTTGACCTGGAAAAAGACGTCTCCGATCTTCGTATCTGCTTTCGGATAATAATTTCCCATCTTCCGGCCGACCATATCGGCTACCAGAGAATCCTTGTCGATCTCGCTGACATTATTGGTGGAAATATATTTTCCGTCACGTACAACCGTAACCCTGTCACAGATCTCAAAAATCTCTTCCATACGATGGCTGATGTAGACGATTCCGAATCCCTCTTCCTTCAGATTGTTAATAATCTTGAACAGAGCCTTTACCTCGCGTTCTGTCAGTGATGCCGTCGGCTCATCGAAAATAATGATATTCGCGTCAAAGGTCAGGGCCTTGGCGATCTCAACCATCTGCTTCTGCGCCATGCCCAGCTTTTTGATCGGCGTGGACAGGTTCATATGGACGTTCAGCCTTTCAAATATTTCGTTTGCCCGTTTTGACATGGCCGCATAGTCGATCACGCGGACCGGGCCGACCTTTTTCGTCATCTCATGGCCCAGGAACAGATTATCCAGAACGGACATCTCTTCAAAAAGGCTCGTTTCCTGGAAAATGATGGCTACGCCTTTGCCGTACGCTTCCAGCGGGTTGCTGAAATGCTCTTCTTTTCCGTTCACCTTCATGATGCCCTTGTCCGGCTTATGCACGCCGCACACGACCTTCATCAGCGTAGATTTTCCGGCGCCGTTTTCTCCGCAGATCGCATGGACCTCGCCGCTCTTCAGCTCAAAGTCGATGCCGTCCAGGGCCAGCACGCCGGGGAATGATTTTACAATCCCTTTTAATTCCAAAACTACGTCACCCACGGTGGTTCCTCCTTCCAATTTCTCATACAGCCGCAAGCTTACCGTATGCACAGCCTTTCTGTAAATGCAGAATCCGCCGTACCTTTTGTCTGTTTTAATTCTAGTAAAATCACCAAAAAAAGTGTATGTAAAATCAAAATCATTATATATAAAATACAAAATAGTTTTTCTTCATACGGCTTAGCGCACAAAAGGAGCGGCCATTTGCATCTCTGGCCGCTCCTGCCGTTCTTTCCTGTTTGTTCTGCCGGCTCCCTTTCTGCTTTTCCTATATCTGCCGTTCTTCAGAAGCCACTGTTCAATCATCCGGCGCGCCTTCTCTTCAGCAGAACCGCGCCAAGCGCCGTCAGGCCGCCTGCCGCGGCGCATGCCCCCGCCGCATAGGGAAGGACCTGGAAATCATCCCCTGTATCCACACTGCCTGAGCAGCCCTGCCCGGATGAGCCTGACGAACCCGAATTATCCGAACCGGATCCCGGCGTTACCGGATCCGCCTCAATCGCAGGATCGTTTTCTTCCTGGCCTGTATCCGACCCGCCGTTCTGTTCCCCGTCCTGCCCTTCTTCTGTTTCATCCCCCGGAGGCGTCTCTTCCTCCGGCGGTGTCTCCTCGGACGCTGCCGGCTGAGCCGTCAGCCGACCGTTATTTCCCAGATAGATCACAAAAGCTCCGTCTGAAGGCTCTCCTTCAAAGGTCGGATAAAACTCGCAGGCTGCCGTCCCCGTGGCGTTGTCTGTCTTCTGCCGTATGGAATCGTTCAGATTTCCCAGACGCGGCGAGCCCGCTTTCAGATACAGCTGTCCTCCCTGTACTTCCGTATAGCCGGACAGCAGGCTGCCTGACCGCTCAATAACAGTCGTTTTTGCCTCCGTACCCTCAAAATAATCCGCCGTAAAATAATAAGTCGCATTTTCATCAAACGACTCCGCCGGTGTCTGGCAGGATGCATCTGTATACAACAGGGTATCCTCCTGCACAAAATAATACGGATTTGTTTCCGCAGGCGTAAATTCTACGGTAGCATCCCCGCGGGCGCCCTGTTCTTCTCCACTGTATCTGTTACTGTAAAAATTCACCGTACCGTCGTCATTACTGTTTGTTTCAATATAAGAACTGTCCACCGAGTCACTAACCGCACCGCTTTCATCCAGAACGCCGTCCTGCAACCCTACCGTATACAGCACGCGGACAGGATATGCGCCGTTGCTTTCATTGGTAATACCCTCTTCGTCCATCGTAATGGTATTTACCCGGATGGGAATGGCAGAAGCCGGTATTTTCACTGCCAGCGTCTGTGTTTTCATTCCTCCGGAGTCCACCGACGTTTCCACGGTTATCCGGATTCGCTCTGGCAAGCGTGTCTATGGCACTGTTCAGGGCGTTTACCATGTACTGGATTCTGGAATCCGATCCATCCTCCTGGCTGACTGACATAGAATCCACACCCCAGGTCATGCTGGCTGAAAAATCCAGTACAAACACCACATCCGCCGGCTGCTGCCCGTA
>DVJR01000144.1 GCA_018716575.1 Candidatus Scatomonas merdavium
AAGGGGCCGCCATGCACGATAGCCGGCACATGTTCCAGCGTCTGCACCAGGTTGGGCTTCAGGGCGTCCTTCAGAAGCGCGCACATGGCGCCTTCCGCATGGAGATCCCCTGCCGTCACCGGCTTCTGCTCAGAAGTTTTGCCATACGTGTAGCCGATTACCAGACGGGCCAGACGTGCCTTCAGATCTGTGATATCATTGGCCAGGCACAGAACGGCCATGATTTCAGAAGCCACAGTGATGTCATACCCGTCCTCCCTGGGCATTCCGTTGGTCCGGCCGCCCAGACCGTCCACCACATTCCGCAGCTGGCGGTCGTTCATGTCCACACACCGTCTCCAGGTTATCTTCCGGGGATCAATATTCAGCTCATTTCCCTGGAAAATATGGTTATCTATCATAGCTGCCAGCAGGTTGTTGGCAGCGCCGATGGCATGGAAATCACCTGTAAAATGCAGGTTAATATCCTCCATGGGAACCACCTGGGCATAGCCGCCGCCGGCCGCGCCGCCCTTAACGCCGAATACAGGACCCAGAGAGGGCTCGCGCAGAGCAACCATGACATTCTTTCCGATTTTCTGAAGGGCATCGGCCAGACCTACTGTAGTTGTAGTCTTTCCCTCTCCGGCCGGAGTGGGATTAATGGCCGTAACCAGTACCAGCTTGCCGTCCGGCGCGTCAGATTCCTTCAGCAAATTGTAATCAATTTTTGCCTTGTACTTACCGTACTGCTCCAGGTACTTCTCATCAATACCTGCTTTTTCCGCGATCTTTGTGATCGGCTCCATCGTGCACTCCTGTGCGATTTCGATGTCAGATTTGTAACCCATAACTTGCCTCCTTGTGACATATTTTATTATCAAAATTCAGGCGGCTACTCTATTCCCCCTGAATGCTGATTCACCATTGAAGCATCTCTCTACACACTTTGTCTTTTCATCGGAAATTCCGTATTCCGAAACCACTATCTTTTATCAGCCATTACTGGCTCAGGGCTTTCAGCGCCCCAATGGACACATCGCCCACAACTGCCATATCCTCTCCCTGCACAAATGCCACCGGAAAATTATCCGAAAACAGGATCTGCGCAGACGGCGGGAATTCCTCATCCCCTTCCCACAGTAAAAACTGCAGATACAGCCCATTCATAAATTCAAACTCAAAACCCGCATCGCCGTGAGAAACAGCCGTTGCTCCGATTTTTTCCATCACTTCCCGGAATTTAGGCAATTTGTTTCCAAAGCCATAGGCCAGCCGGAAAATGCACCGGCCCTGAAACTGTTTAAAATAAACCTCGCCCCAGGGAACCTCCCGGTAAGTCAGGAACTTCCCGGTGGCCGGAGCAGACGCCCCTTCTGTCAGATAACGCAGAACAAGAATCCGCGCGTTAGCCGCATTTTCCAGCGGATAATATCCCAGATCCTCCCGGTCCAGATGCCGTACCTCATAATCCGGCCAGGAAATCCGATAGGTCACACCCATGAGCCGCAGCATAAAGGAAGAAGTATCGCTGTCATAGGCGATGCCTGTCCTTCCACTGATATCTTCAGGCTTCAGACCCTGGTATACTTTCAGATAATGTTCATAGGGAAGCCGTTCCTTACTGTCTTTTTCATATGGAAATTCCATGTTTCTGCACTCCTATTTCAGTTTTACGGTCGGAAAAATACTGCTGTCAGTATGGGGCAGGAAGCAGGACGCCACAAATTCATCCATGTAGGTGGGTACTGTGGACAGCTCCAGATACGTCATATTCTGAGCCACCTCATAGGTTTTGCGCTCCGCCTGAGTGGACAGCAGCATGGTATACGCTCCTGTCAGGGAGGAATTGCCGATATAGTGGAATTTCTCAATGGGAATATCCGGGAACATACCGATGTTCACCGCATTTCTCATATTAATGCCGCTTCCGATACCTCCGGCCACATATACATCATCGATCATATCCACCGTAAAATCCAGAGAATTCAGCATAGTCCGGATGGCAGAGAAGATCGCTCCCTTTGCCCGTATGAAATTATCAATATCTACTTCGGTAATTTCGATGTCCTTCACGCTGTCCGCGTCCTTCTCAAATACCAGGACATAACTTCCCATACCGTATTTATCATGTTTAATTCTTTCACCCTCGCGGATGAATTTACCTTTGGCATTGATAATACCGTTAATAAACAGCTCACTGATTACATCAATCAGACCGGAGCCGCACATGCCTATGGGTTTTGTTCCCTCTTTTCCGATAATAGTCAGATTGGGTTCCATAGTATCCCTGTCAATCGTACAGGCTTCAATCGCTCCGTCCGTCGCCCTCATGCCGCAGCTGATATCGCCTCCCTCAAAGGCCGGTCCCGCCGAGCAGGCACAGCTCATAAGGAAATCCGAATTACCGAACACCAGCTCGCCATTCGTTCCCAGATCAATAAACAGTGACATGGTTGGCTTATTCCAGATCATACTGATAAAAGCGCCTGCCGTAATATCCCCGCCCACATAGCTGCCGATATTTGGAGCTACGATAATATGGGCATCCGGATGAATATCGATGCCTATATCCGACGCAAACAGCGCATTCGTTTTGAAAAAAGTGGGGATATAGGGTTCTTTCCGTATAGGATCCGCGTCTACTCCCATCAGCAGATGATTCATAGTAGTATTAGATGCCACAGACATCCGGTAAATACGGTCTCTGTCAAAATTGCAGCTCTGACACATCTGCCAGATCAGCGGATTGATCGTTTCCTCTATCACAGCCTTCTGCAGCTTTTTGCCGCCGCCGGGCTTCTGTGATTCTATGATACGGTTAATGACGTCGGCGCCGTAACGGATCTGCCCGTTGCCAGAAGACGCCTTGGCCAGAATTTCTCCGGTAGTCATATTCAGCAGAATCGCCGAAACGGTGGTCGTTCCGATATCGACTGCCAGGCCGCCGATCACTACCTCTTCCTTCGCCGGCATCACATCATAGACAAACACATCTCTTGCTGTTTTACGAATCACGCACTTCACATGAAAAGCGCTGCTCCGCAGAACCCGGGCCAGCTTCCGCAGAACCGAATAGGGTACCCGCACCTTTTCGATTCCCGTAGTTTTTTCCATCGCACGTACAAACCGTTCGTTATCCGGCATTGTATCGTCCAGAGTAGGCTCGTTCATCTCCAGTTCCACAACAGACATACTGTTTTTCAGCACAATGCCCGCTTCTTCTACCTGGGCCTTTGCCTCTTCGAAAATTTTCACCTCATCACTGGAACTTAAATCCGCCACCTTCATTCTGCTCCGATACGCCGAAGCGATATCCGGTACTTCCACCGTCACATCGCCTGCAACAGTACTGCAGCAGGACAGCCGCCATCCCATTGCATATTCCTCGTCTGTAATATGGCGTGTCCTCTTGGAATTCAAATCACCGCTTATCAGTCTGATTCGGCATTTGCCACAGGAACCGTTGCCGGAGCATGGAGCATCAATCGCTACATTGCTCTTTCTGGCCACCTCCAGCAGATTTTCTCCTTCATTCGCATAAGACTCTACCGAATCATTGTTTTCAAACTGAAAAATCACTTTATACATCGTTTCAAACCTCACTTTACTTTGTCAGCTGGTTTTCTCCGCATATTCCGCTTTTTCACATAAAACACATTCATTGTTATATATGTAACAATATAATCTTAGCATAGAAGTGTGTAATTTTCAATGATATTCCCCGGTATTCTGTCTAAATCTTTGGATAAATTTACGTACAAAAATTATCTGTTGCCCTCTGCATGGCAAAACCGCATTTTTCTTTTTTCGAAAAAAACTGCTGTATCGCAACTGTTTTATACAGCTGCTCATACAGCAGTTTTTATGTATCCGCCGCCGGCCTAAATTGCCGCAGCTTCGGTTATTCCATACTGATTACAGTTCCAGATAAGAATCTGCGTACAGCGTGTTGTTCTTGAACACATCACAGGTCTTAATGGTTTCCATCAGTCTCTGATCATTCGGGTTTACGATAGCAGAGGTCAGGCCCTGCATCATGCACATGGCAACCAGAGTGGAATCCATAATCGGACGAAGCGCCTTCGGAGCTCCGTTGGAGTTATTGGACAGACCGCCGGTGGAATTCAGTCCCATATCAGAGATCATCTTAATGAATTCCAGAACCTGCATCTGCTTGTCCTGCATGCCCTTCACTACGACGAACAGCGGATCAAACCAGATATCCTGATCTTCCATGCCGTGCTCCAGACCTCTCTCCAGCAGAGTGGTCAGATAAGCCATACGCTCATCATTGTCTTTTGCAATTCCTTCACCGTTGCACAGAGCGATAACAATCGCGTCATTGGCAGCAGCCAGATCTACGTACTCAATACGTCCGGAAGCATCTGCAGAGTTTACAATCGGTTTGCCTTTGGATCTGTTATATACAGCGATACCGGCTTCGATTGCTTTCTTATTGGCTGTATCCAGTGCCAGCGGAACATTGTCAAACTCACCCTGCAGCAGCTCAACTGCCCATTTCATGATTTCTTCGCCGTCATTCTCAGCAGGTCCGATGTTAACATCCAGGTAAACAGCGCCTGCGTCCAGCTGCTGTTTTGCTCTGGTCAGAATCGGCTCCGGATCTCTGGCAGCAAAAGCCTTATTGATGGAGGGAGCAGTTACAGAAATTCTTTCTCCGATTGTTACAAATTTTGCCATAAGTGTTCTCCTTTTTCATTATTACATCCTGTAATCCAGGATGATCTTTTCAGAAAATCAGAAAGGAACAAGTCTGTGATTACAGCTGTCCGTTTGCCTGCATATCCTTCAGGAATTTCACAAGCTGTACAGCCTCCAGCGGAGCTACAATTACTTCCCAGCCCGGCAGCTTGGCTTCGATATCGCCTTTCAGTACGGCTACCTTTCCGGGGATGATCAGCTTTCTGGATTTGATCTTTCCTTCCACTTCTTCCGTGATGAACTTGGAAACAGAAGTGGAGGACAGCTTGCCTGCAGCCCATGCAGTCAGAACAGAGAGTCCGCCCGCATCAGAAATCAGCAGGTTGCAGGGAACACCGGAACGCTCCAGCTCGCCGGATACCAGGAAATAGGTCAGCGCGAAGTCTACCGTGGTCAGGCAGATGGAGTTCTCATCAGCGCCGTTCAGAGGATAGATGCCAGGAGCAACCTTCATCGGCTTCTGCGGATCGGTAAACAGGTTCTGTCTCAGGCCGTACAGCGGCAGAGCCATCGCATAATCCATATCGCCCACTACGACGATGGAACCATATTTCATGGTGAACAGCGCAGCCAGAGCCTCGCGCATAGCCTTATCCTCGGTCAGAGCCGCAACATTTACGATGGACGGATAACCGCAGGTTCTGTCACCATCCTTGATGGCAGCGCGGCGAACCGCTACAGCCGCTTCAAAGGTCTCTTTTACAGTACCCATAGTCACATCCAGTACCAGGTTCTTGTTGCCCAGCTTCTCCAGAGCGGCGGTGGTATCATACAGCTCGTCCAGGTTAGCACCGGATACGCCCAGAACAACCCCTGCCTCTGTGGCAATCTTGTTCATTTCTTCATAGTTTGAAGCATCTGCTCCGTTCAGAACCGGTTTGCCGTCCTTGCATACTTCCAGAGCAGCTTTTGCTGTTTCCGGACATTTGCAGCCCAGCACCAGAGTTCTTCCGGTTGCAGCAGCTTTCTTTACGATTTCCACATATTTGGAAGCATCGGTATCCTTCGCATAGTTTACATATACCAGCTCAGTATACATATGCTCTCCGATACGGTCGTAATCAACATCAGCAACAGCAGCCAGCTTCGCATCCACAGTCGCATCATCCATGCAGCTGCATACGGAAGCCGCATATCTCGTTTCGCTTACAAAAGTCTTCTCATGTCTGTACAGAACGGTCTCGCCGCCCAGGCTGTACTCATGCTCACCGGTTCCGATCTTGATAGTCTTCATCGGCGGCGCAGTAGCCTCAGACAGCTGTGCCAGCGCATCCTCAGACATATGCGGGCAAGCGGAAATATCCATGGCGCCCTGAGCCACTTTCATGGAAAACGCCATACAAGTCGGACAACCGCATTCCTTGCAGTTTTTCTTAGGTGTCATTTTAAAAATCTGAATACCTGTTAATGCCATCGTTTTTCTCCTCCTGTTCTCACATTACATTAATTCTTTAATCATTTTAGAAATTGTTGCAACGGACTGAGGATGTTTCAAAATAACGGCATCAGATCCGGATACCAGATCCGCTGCGGCAGTCTGAACTTCCATGGAGACACCTCTGTCTTCTACAGGTCCCCATCCCGGAGCATCCTCTTCTGAAGCAGTAGCCTCTTTTACAGACCATGTCTCAGACGCAACAGGAGTGATGATCGGCATCTGCAGCATCTTATCATCCTGAGACAGCGCAGCCGCACGTACACGATCCATCGTGGAAATTACATAATCATAACCATATCCGGCTGCAGCAGTACCCACATTCATAACAACACTGTCAGCAGATACGCCCAGCTGAGTCATAACTACATTCAGCTGTTTTGCCAGGTTAATATCAACTGCAGACTCAGCGCCTACCTTCTGATTGTAAGCCAGACCTGCTGCAGCTCCAATAGCTTTGTAATTCTCTTCTTTTGCGGACATCAGAAGCACGTTTTTGCCCTGCAGAGCCTCTGCTACCTTCGGCAGCAGCTCAGCATCTTTCTCGACGTTCTTAGAGCCTTCTACTACCAGCGGAGCATCAATGGCATCTGCCACTTCCTTTACAACCGCCACCAGCTCTTCAACAGATTTGTTTGCTCCGTTCGGATCTCCGCCTTCCAAACGCAGTACAACGAAATCAGCGCCCGGCATCTCCGCAGCTTTTTTTGCAATCTCGGCCATGGTGGATGCGCCTGCATAATAAGCTTTTACGCCTTCCGGCTCATGCTCCATACCCATGTCGGAGATTTCCACACCGATCTTCGGAGCTTCTCCTGCATCACCGTCAAAAGTATAGAACGGGAATACACTCGCTCCTCCGATTTTCACTGCTTTGTCGCCGCATCCGATTTCAACGGGTTTGATGGATGCGCTGAACTTCTGGGGTTTACGATTAAACGGCATTGTACTTAGCCTCCTTACTGTATTTTCTATCAAAATAAATGTAAAGCATTTTTACTGTCTTGTCAAGAATCCAGGGCAGTTTTCCGGCGTTGATACGCCGGAAAACTGCCCTGCGGTATCCCCGCTTTTTCAAACAGGTCTTCTTATTACATCATCGGATCCATGCCCAGTGCCGGATGGCCCTTCTCCGTCAGGAATGCCACCAGCTCTTCCGGATCTGTGGCGATGGTCTCGTCGCCGATCATATCTACGAAATTATCGATTCCGTACAGCTCCTTCGCCGTCTTATTCAGGTTGTCCCTTACCTGCTCCTTCAGCTCCTTCGGCATCCATACGATTCTCGCTACGCCGCCTTCTGCCTTCATGAACTTCTTCGATGCGATGAAGTGCTTGCCGTGGCCCATGAAGCCCGGGGTCTGCACACCGCCGCCCGTCATGGATGCCAGCTCGGAGAACGTCATGCCAAGAGGCGTCTGGCCCGCGTACTCACGGTTCGCGATACATACGCCGTTGGAGAACGGCTCGATTCCGCAGATGCACTCGAAGCAGCCGCAGGAGGTCATCGGCTTCTCCATGATGGAGTACAGGGATACATCCTCCAGGGCGCCCTGGGACAGCTTCTTCACCACTTCGTTGACATCTTCATATTCTCCGATCCGCTCGTCGATGCAGCGCTCCTTGGTTACTACCTGGCACGGTCCTGCCGGCTGCAGCTCATGGGTCGCCTTCGCGTCAAACCAGGATACGGCTCCGCACAGGCCCAGCCGCTCCGGCGTTACCACGCATACGTGGCTCGGAGAGAATGCCTGGCACATGATGCAGCTGTAGTATACCGGCACTGCCTCATCGGTCATGGAAGGGAACGTGGCGTTTACCATCGGACCCTCCGATCTCCCCGGCGTACAGGAAACTCTGCTGGAAAGCTTCGAAATCAAGCTGCTGGTAAACCGCCGCCATCCGCTCAGCCGGAAGGAGACCGTAACTATCCGGGATCTGGAAGGGGAACCGCTCTATCTGGAAAGCAGTGAATTTTACATTCACCATCTGATCAGAAACCGCTGCCTGGAAGCGGGCTTTACTCCCAATATCGTATTTGAGACCAGCGGTTTCAGCCTTTGTCACAAAATGGTCCGGGAAAACAGAGGCATTTCCGTGGTGGTAGATTTCGTATTCGACGATATGGGAAACGATGAAATGTGCCTGATTCCTTTTTCCGACGGCGAATACCGCTGGAGCACCTGCATGCTGACCCGGAAGGACATGGATGCAGGCGAGGACATCCGGCTGTTCCGGAACCATATTCTGAACTGGATGGAGGACATTAAGGCCGGGAAAATCCGGCGGTAGCGCGGAGCCGAAATCCCCTGCCGGCCAGCGCGTCCGGCGTTAGCATATATTCAGAAAAATCATCTCTGCGTTCAGAGAGACAGACAACCTGCGGCATAAAAGAACTGCCGCACCTGTGATTTTCCGATCACCGATGCGGCAGCCCTGCTGCCCTGCTTTGTAAATATTCAAATCAGGCTTCATTTCCCGGGAACTTCGGAATTCCGGCAAAGCCCGCAGCCAGATCCTCGTCTGTGGGAATGTAGTCGCTCATCTCTCCGTTATTGTATTTCTCATAAGCCACCATATCAAAATATCCCGTCCCGGTCAGGCCGAACAGAATCGTCTTTTCCTCGCCTGTCTCCTTGCATTTCAGCGCCTCATCGATGGCCACCCGGATGGCGTGGCTGCTCTCCGGCGCCGGAAGAATGCCCTCTACCCGCGCGAACTGTTCCGCCGCCTCAAATACCGAGGTCTGTTCCACCGCCCTGGCCTCCATCAGGCCGTCATGATACAGCTGAGACAGAGTAGAACTCATGCCGTGGAACCTCAGGCCCCCTGCATGGTTGGCAGATGGAATAAAGCCGCTGCCCAGAGTGTACATCTTTGCCAGCGGACAGATCATGCCCGTATCACAGAAATCATAGAGGAACTTTCCTCTGGTGAAGCTGGGACAGGATGCCGGTTCCACCGCAATAAACTGATAATCTGCCTCTCCCCGGAGCTTTTCTCCCATAAACGGCGAAATCAGGCCGCCCAGATTGGAGCCGCCGCCTGCGCAGCCGATGATAATATCCGGCTTGATGCCATATTTGTCCATGGCCGTCTTGGTCTCCAGGCCGATCACAGACTGGTGCAGCAGCACCTGATTCAGCACACTGCCCAGCACATAACGATATCCCGGATTGGTTGTCGCCACCTCGACCGCTTCGCTGATGGCACAGCCCAGGCTACCTGTGGTACCCGGATGCTCCGCCAGAATCTTTCTTCCCACTTCCGTGGTATCTGAAGGAGAAGGTGTCACGGACGCCCCGTAGGTTCGCATAACCTCCCGGCGGAAGGGCTTCTGCTCATAAGAAACCTTCACCATATACACCTTGCAGTCCAGATCCAGATAAGCGCAGGCCATAGACAGAGCCGTACCCCACTGCCCCGCGCCCGTCTCCGTAGTAACTCCTTTCAATCCCTGCTTTTTGGCATAATAAGCCTGGGCGATGGCGGAATTCAGCTTGTGGCTTCCGCTGGTATTATTTCCCTCAAACTTGTAATAGATTTTCGCCGGCGTCTGCAGCTTCTTCTCCAGACAATAAGCCCGCACCAGCGGCGAGGGACGGTACATTTTATAAAAATCCACAATTTCTTCCGGAATATCGATCCAGGCGTCGGTATCGTTCAGCTCCTGCTGCACCAGCTCATCGCAGAACACTGCGCCCAGCTCTTCTGCCGTCATGGGCTTTAAGGTGGCCGGATTCAGAAGCGGCGCCGGCTTATTCGTCATATCCGCCCGCACGTTATACCACTGCCTGGGCATTTCCTTTTCTTCCAGATAAATTTTGTAAGGAATTTCCTGATTTGGCATCTTTCGTTCTCCTTTCATCAATGCATGCTGCGGCATTTCTGCCCTCTCTGGTATTTTACCATGCTAAAGCGGGCCTGTCACGAACATTTTTGTGAAATTCCGGTTTGCGGCGAAGGTACAGAGAAAAATCCGGACGGATAGAAAATACCGCTGTATCCGGCTGCATTTTCTATCCTGTTTTCTTCCCTTCCTCTGCACCTGAACCCCGCAAAACTACATGTATGGTGAAATGCGTGATTTTCCGGCTTTTGTCGATAAAAATTGTTTTTGATACGATAATAGAGTCAGAAACAGAATTCCTCTGCTGTAAAAATATCTGATTTTGGCCTGAAACGGCCTGATACCGTGCGCTGCCAGGGCGGTTTGCCGCCCCGGCGGCGGACATAACTGATTTGCTATAGAACAGAATAGAATGATTAAAGTTCCGACAGTTTTTCGAATGCTTCGATACTGTCTGCGCGGGCCGCGATCTTCAGTAGTTTTTGTAATACCCGGCCATCCCGAATGGACAGAATCCGCTCCCGCAGACTTTCCGGTACTTCGCCTAAATCTTCCAGAAGATCCAGGATTCCTTCAGCCTTGCCTGCAATCCTTTCATCCCGTAATGCCAATTCCAACCACATATAACGTTCCCCCATTTCCCGGCTGGCCCGGACCTGCCGGACGCTTTCCTGCAGCCGGCGGACAAACC
>DVJR01000145.1 GCA_018716575.1 Candidatus Scatomonas merdavium
AAGGAGATGGAAAATCCCACTCTGGTGTCCGGAACGGACGGAGTGGGAACAAAACTGAAGCTGGCGTTTCTCATGAATAAGCACGATACGGTGGGCATCGACTGTGTGGCCATGTGCGTCAACGATATCGCCTGCGCGGGCGGAGAGCCGCTGTTTTTCCTGGACTATATTGCGTGCGGCAAAAACACTCCGGAGAAAATCGCGGAGATCGTCAAGGGCGTGGCCGAGGGCTGCTGCCAGGCCGGGGCGGCGCTGATCGGCGGTGAAACTGCGGAGATGCCGGGATTTTATCCGGAAGATGAATACGACCTGGCAGGATTTGCCGTAGGTGTTGTAGATGAGAAGGATCTGATTACCGGAAAAGACTTAAGCGCCGGCGACGTGCTGATCGGTATGGCCTCTTCGGGCGTACATAGCAACGGCTTTTCTCTGGTGCGTAAGATTTTCGATATGACGCCGGAATCCCTGGATACCTATTATGAGGAGCTGGGAGGTACGCTGGGCGAGACGCTGCTGGCGCCCACCAAGATTTATGTGAAGGCGCTGAAAAGTGTAAAAGACGCCGGAGTGACGGTAAAGGCATGCAGCCATATCACCGGAGGCGGTTTCTATGAGAATGTTCCCCGGATGCTGAAGGACGGTGTGTTTGCCGTGATTACAAAGGACAGCTATCCTGTACCGCCCATTTTCCGTCTGATGGCGGAGAAAGGCCAGGTGGCGGAGCAGATGATGTATAATACTTATAATATGGGCATCGGCATGATCATCGCGGTGAATCCGGAGGATGTGGACACAGCTATGAAAGCTGTCCGCGCTGCCGGGGAATCTCCCTATGTGATCGGCCATATTGAAACGGGCCCCAAATGTGTGCAGCTTGTCTGATATGAAGTGACGGAGGAAGAAAATGTTGAAAATGGCGGTTCTGGTGTCCGGAGGCGGTACGAATCTGCAGGCGATTCTGGATGCCATTGACAGTGGAACGATTACCAATGCCGAGGTTTCGGTGGTTATCAGCAACAATCCGGGCGCCTATGCCCTGAAACGGGCAGAGAAAAAAGGAATCGACGCGGTTTGCGTCTCTCCGAAAAATTTTGAAAGCAGAGAAGCGTTTAATGAAGCGCTTCTGGCCCGGATCCAGTCCTACGGGGTGGATCTGGTGGTACTGGCAGGGTGCCTGGTGGTAATTCCGAAGATCATGGTGGATGCCTATCCCAACCGGATTATCAATGTTCATCCCGCGCTGATCCCGTCTTTCTGCGGTACGGGCTATTACGGGCTGAAGGTTCACGAGGCGGCGCTGGCACGGGGCGTGAAAGTGACGGGAGCTACGGTGCATTTCGTAGATGCGGGCACGGATACCGGCCCCATCATTCTTCAGAAGGCGGTGGAGGTCTGTGAGGGCGACACGCCGGAGATTCTGCAGCGCCGGGTCATGGAACAGGCGGAATGGATCATCATGCCGAAGGCCATCGATCTGATCGCCAACGGGCGGGTGTCGGTGGAAAACGGTCAGGTACATATCAAATAAGATGCCAGGGAGGAAATACGGATGAAAATTCTGATTGTAGGCAGCGGCGGAAGAGAGCACGCTATTGCCTGGAAGGTAGCCCAGAGCCCGAAAGCGGAAAAAATATACTGCGCGCCGGGCAACGCGGGTATTGCGGAATATGCGGAATGTGTGGATATAGGGGCCATGGAGTTTGAGAAGCTGGTGGCTTTTGCGAAGGAAAAGGAGATTGACCTGACTATCGTAGGCATGGACGATCCCCTGGTAGGGGGTATTGTGGACGCTTTTGAGGCGGAGGGCTTACGGGTATTCGGACCACGGAAAAATGCGGCCATTCTGGAGGGTTCCAAGGCATTTTCCAAAGATCTGATGAAGAAATACGGAATTCCGACAGCAGCTTATGAGACCTTTGACGATCCGGAAGCAGCGCTTTCTTATCTGGAGACTGCCAGGTTTCCCATTGTTCTGAAGGCGGACGGACTGGCGTTGGGAAAAGGCGTGCTGATCTGCAATACGCCGGAAGAGGCCAGGGACGGCGTTCGCCAGATTATGCAGGATAAAAAGTTCGGCTGCGCCGGAAATCAGATGGTAATTGAAGAGTTCATGACGGGACGGGAAGTATCGGTGCTGTCTTTTGTGGATGGGAAAACTATTAAGACTATGGCCTCTGCTCAGGATCATAAACGGGCCAAAGATGGAGATCAGGGCCTGAATACCGGAGGAATGGGCAATTTTTCCCCTACTCCGTTTTATACGCCGGAGATTGATGCGTTCTGCCAGAAATATATTTTCCAGCCCACTGTGGATGCCATGGCGTCGGAGGGACGGCCGTTTAAGGGTGTGATTTTCTTCGGCCTGATGCTGACGGCGGACGGTCCGAAGGTGCTGGAGTACAACGCCCGTTTCGGGGATCCGGAAGCGCAGGTGGTGCTGCCCCGGATGAAAAACGACATGGTGGATGTGGTGGAAGCGTGCATCGACGGCACGCTGGATCAGATAGATCTGGAATTTACCGATGAAGCCGCAGTCTGTGTGGTGCTGGCCAGCGACGGCTATCCCGTCTCTTATGAGAAGGGCTTTCCGATCCGGGGCCTGGAGAATTTCAAGGGTAAAGAAGGCTGTTATGTCTTCCACGCAGGCACGAAATTTGACGGTCAGGGACAGATTGTTACCAACGGCGGCCGGGTGCTGGGCGTGACGGCGCTGGGCGCTGATCTGAAGGAAGCCAGGGCCAACGCTTATAAGGCAGTGGAGCTGGTGGATTTCGACAATAAGTATTTCCGCCATGATATCGGAAAAGCCATTGATGAAGCATAAAATATATGGCTTTTTCGGAAGATGGACTATAAGCAGAAAGGGGCTGTCACAAAAGGCCGATTGAAAGCGTGGTAAGGGGTTGTCGCAAAAGCTAATCAGCAATGGCAAAGATCACCAGATATAGAATAATCCCCGGGATTATTACTATGTCTGGTGATCGCTTTCATTCGAGAAAATTTTTTGCGACAGCCCCTGCTTGCGCTTCAAAATCGCTTTTGAGACAGCCTCTTGCCGGCTGTGTCAGTTTCTCAGCAGTTATTTCTGGCCTTTTTCACGGGCTTTTGTCAGAAACTTTTCGTTATTGATGATAAAGCGCTCATGCGTGCCTTTGCCTATGGGGCCGCATTCGTCAGATACCTCCACGGAAAACACCAGCCGCCGGCCGTCCACTTCGGTCAGCTCGCTTCTGCAGGTCACGTTCATACCGACAGGTGTGGCAGCCGTGTGGACGAGATCCAGGCGCGTTCCCACGGTTCCCTGTCCTTCCTCCAGATAAGGTGCCACGCTTTTCCAGCAGGTTTCTTCCATCAGCGCCGCCATGGCAGGTGTGGCCAGCACCGGAAGCTCGCCGCTTCGGTATACCAGGGCCGTATCCTTTTCCATAACAATCATTTCCAGTGTATGAGTGATTCCGGATTTCAGGTTCATAAATTTGTCTGTCCTTTCGGTAAATTAATTTTTCGGCAAAAGGCTGCCGGTGTTTTTCGTGATAATCATAGCACAGCTGCTCCGGCAGTACAATAAAAGAAACGAAAAAAGCTCCTGTTGTTCACAAGAGCTTTGGAAGTAGCGAGAGGGGGACTTGAACCCTCGACACTGCGGGTATGAACCGCATGCTCTAGCCAGCTGAGCTATCTCGCCATGTGAAATTAAAACTGGAAATGGGGCCTACAGGGCTCGAACCTGTGACCCTCTGCTTGTAAGGCAGATGCTCTCCCAGCTGAGCTAAGACCCCGTTCCAAAAGGTTGCTTTTCACAACCCGCTTTGCTATTATACAATCAGAGGAAGGTGTTTGTCAACACTTAATTTAAAAAAAATGGAGTTATGCTATGTATGAGAAATTTCTAAGCTATTTTACGGATTTCATTTTTGTCAATGACAGGCCCCAGAAGGCGGATGTTATTTTCCTGCCGGGAAACGGGTTCCCGCAGATGGCGGAACGGGCGGCAGCGCTGTGGAAAGAAGGCTATGCGCCCAGAATCCTCCCCTCAGGCAAATACAGTGTGCTTGAGGAAAAATTTGCAGGGGTTCAGGCAGGTGCGGACAGGTACGGCGGCGATTACGAAACGGAATGGGAATTTCTGCGGGCGGTTCTGATGAAGAATGGCGTGCCGGAGAAAGTGATTCTGCAGGAAAACAGGGCCACATATACTTATGAAAATGCGATCTTTTCCCGCCAGGTTCTGGATGAGCTGGGCATTAAGGTAAGACGCGGCATTATTTGCTGCAAAGAGCATCATGCGAGGCGCTGCCTGTTATATTATCAGCTTCTGTTTCCGGAGGCAGAGCTTCTGGTCTGCCCCGCAGACACAGGTATTAACAGGAACAATTGGATGACCAGCGGCGAAGGCATCGATCAGGTGCTTGGAGAGCTTGAACGGTGCGGCGGCCAGTTTCATAAAATTCTGCGGGATATATAGGAACGAAGAAGGGAGTTCCCGGGCTGCGGGCGCTGGCTGCAGCGCCTGCGCAGGCCCGAAGGGACTCCCTTTTTTCAGAATTCTGCAGTTTCCATGAAAATCAGTTCTTTTTCTCCAGCTCCTGCATCTTCATGGCGCGTACCTTCAGAGGCAGGCCGAACAGGGTGATGAAGCCGTTGGCGTCTCTGTGGTCGTACAGATCGCCGGTCTTAAAGGAGGCCAGAGATTCGTTATACAGAGAATAGGGGGAGGTCGTTCCCGCTTTGATGATGTTGCCCTTGTAGAGTTTCATCTTTACTTCGCCGGTTACATATTTCTGGGTGGACTCTACGAAAGCCTGGATTGCTTCACGAAGAGGCGTGAACCATTTTCCTTCATAAACCACCTGGGCCAGCTGGCTGCCCAGCTTTTTCTTGGCCTCCATGGTCTCCCGGTCCAGAATCAGTTCCTCCAGCTGATCGTGGGCTGCCATCAGGATCGTGCCTCCGGGAGTCTCATAGACGCCGCGGGATTTCATTCCCACTACGCGGTTTTCCACAATATCCACAATGCCGATGCCGTTGCGTCCGCCGATGGCGTTCAGCTCCGTGATGATTTCAGATACCTTCATGGCTTTGCCGTTGAGGGTTTTGGGAATGCCCTGCTCAAACGTCATGGTAATGGCCTCTTCCCTGTCAGGAGCTTTTTGCGGGGTAACGCTCAATACCAGCATGTGGTCATAGTTGGGCTCGCAGGACGGATCCTCCAGCTCCAGTCCCTCATGGCTGATGTGCCAGAGGTTCCTGTCGCGGCTGTAGCTGCTGTCTGCGGAGAAGGGAAGATCGATGCCGTGGGCTTTGCAGTATGCCATCTCGGCTTCCCGGGAATCCATTTTCCAGACCTCCGGCATACGCCAGGGGGCGATGACCTTCAGATCGGGAGCCAGGGCTTTGATGGCCAGCTCAAAACGGATCTGATCGTTGCCCTTTCCGGTGGCTCCGTGGCAAATAGCCGTCGCACCCTCCTTGCGGGCGATTTCCACCAGTTTTTTGGCGATGACAGGACGGGCCATGGAAGTGCCCAGAAGATATTTGTGCTCGTATACGGCTCCGGCTTCCACGCAGGGCATAATGAAGTCGTCACAGAATTCGTCGATGACATTTTCAATATATAATTTAGAAGCGCCGGACATTTTCGCGCGCTCATCCAGGCCGTCCAGCTCGCTGCCCTGTCCGCAGTCGATGCAGCAGCAGATGACCTCATACCCGAAATTTTCTTTTAACCATGGAATGACGGCTGTGGTATCCAGACCGCCGGAATATGCCAGAACAACTTTTTCACTCATAACAGATCCTCCTGTGAATAATATAGAACTTCCGGATAAGTCTGCTTCGGCTGTTTTCCGGAAAACGTTCGTTTGCTGCATGTAAATATACATCAATGCCGGGAAATATGCAAGGGTTTTTTATATTTTTTCAAAAAAACTTGCATATTTCCGAGAAAGAATGTATAATTATGCATCAGAACTTGAAAAATATGCATAAACGGGGCGGCTCATGCAGAGAGAAAAGTCGGGGAACTTTGTCTTTACAGAAAAAGTCGGTTGGTATATGCTAAAGGCTGAAACATATCCGAGAGAAATCAGGAGAAGGAGTGTGAAGATATTATTATGATAAAAGCGGGAATTATAGGATCCACCGGGTACGCAGGCGCCGAGCTGGTACGGCTGCTGCTGGGACATAAGGATGTGGAAATCGTCTGGTACGGTTCCAGAAGCTATATAGATCAGAAATATGCGTCTGTTTATCAGAATATGTTCCGGCTGGCAGAGGATGTCTGCCGGGACGATAATATGAAGGAACTGGCTAAGGAAGCGGATGTGATTTTCACGGCTACGCCTCAGGGGCTGTGCGCTTCACTGGTGGATGACGATATCCTGGCGGAGACGAAGATTGTGGATCTCAGCGCGGATTTCCGGCTGAAAGATGTGAAGGTATACGAACAATGGTATAAAATTACCCATGCGTCTCCGCAGTATCTTCCGGAAGCGGTGTACGGCCTGTGCGAAATCAACCGGGAGGATGTGAAAAAAGCCCGTCTGGTGGCTAATCCAGGCTGCTATACTACCTGTTCGATTCTGACGGCCTGGCCGCTGGTAAAGGAAGGGCTGATTGACGCCAACACGCTGATCGTAGATGCCAAATCGGGAACCTCGGGAGCCGGAAGGGGAGCCAAGACGGACAACCTGTTCTGTGAGGTAAACGAAAGCATTAAGGCGTACGGCGTGGCAACCCACCGCCATACGCCGGAGATTGAGGAGCAGCTGAGCTATGCAGCGGGATATCCTGTGACTGTCAGCTTTACCCCGCATCTGGTCCCCATGAACAGGGGCATTCTTGTAACGGCCTACGCTTCCCTGACGAGGGATGTGACCTGGGAAGAGGTGCGGGCTGCCTATGAGAAATATTATGGAAAAGAATATTTTATCCGGCTGCTGGACAAAGGGGTGTGCCCCCAGACCCGGTGGGTGGAAGGCAGCAACTTTGTGGACATCGGATTTCAGCTGGATCCCCGGACGAAGAGGGTCGTCATGATGGGGGCTCTCGACAATCTGGTGAAGGGCGCGGCCGGACAGGCAGTGCAGAATATGAACCTGATGTTCGGCCTGGACGAGACGGAAGGGCTGCGGCTGGTTCCGGTATTTCCGTAAGGATGGCATTTCAGTTTTTCAGGAGGGATGGAATATGAAAAAAGTAGACGGAGGCGTGACCGCAGCCATCGGCTTTCAGGCGGCAGGCGGAAGCGCGGGGATCAAAAAGGGAAATGTAAAGGATATGGCGCTGATCTACAGCATTGTGCCCTGCGCGGCGGCGGGGACCTTCACGACGAATCTGGTGAAGGCGGCTCCGGTCAGATGGGATCAGCATATCGTGCGGGACTGCGAGGCGGCCCAGGCCGTTGTCTGCAACAGCGGCGTGGCAAACGCCTGTACGGGCGAGGAAGGCTACCGCTGCTGTGAAAAGACGGCCGCTGCGGCTGCGGAGGCACTGCACATTCCGGCGGAATCCGTACTGGTGGCCTCTACAGGCGTGATCGGCCAGCAGATTCCCGTGGACAGGATCGAAGAGGGAGTGAAAATGCTCGCGCCGCTGCTGTCCAATTCCAGAGAGGCGGCCAGCGTGGCTGCCCAGGCGATTATGACTACCGACACGAAGCAGAAGGAAGCGGCGGTGTCCGTGGAGATCGGCGGCAAAACCGTGACCGTCGGCGGCATGTGCAAGGGCTCCGGGATGATTCATCCCAACATGTGCACCATGCTCTCCTTTGTGACCACAGACGCGGATATTTCAAAAGAAATGCTGCAGGAAGCGCTGTCTACCGTGGTGAAGGATACGTACAACATGGTTTCTGTGGATGGGGACACCTCCACCAACGACACGGTGCTGCTGCTGGCCAACGGCCTGGCGGGCAATCCTGTTATTAACAGGAAGGACGGCGACTACGAGATTTTCCTCCAGGCACTGTATGAGGTCAATACAGCGCTGGCGAAGAAAATCGCCGGGGACGGAGAAGGAGCCACAGCGCTGTTTGAAGTAAAGGTTACAGGAGCGCAGAGCAAAGAGCAGGCAGCGGTGCTGGCAAAATCGGTGATCAGCTCCAGCCTGACAAAGGCTGCGATCTTCGGCCACGACGCCAACTGGGGCCGGATTCTCTGTGCCATGGGCTACTCCGGGGCAACCTTTGATCCGGAAAAGGTGGATCTGTTTTTTGAAAGCGCAGCCGGGAGAATACAGATTATTGAAAACGGCGTGGCAGTGGATTACAGCGAGGAAAAAGCCACAGAGATTCTTTCCGAGCCGGAGGTGACGGCCATCGCCGATCTGAAGCTGGGCAAGGCGTCGGCCACGGCCTGGGGCTGCGATCTGACCTACGATTACGTGAAGATCAATGCGGATTACCGGTCCTGAGAGGATAGAAGCGGAACGGAAAATAAAAGACTGAGAGGATAGGAAAATGGTCATGCAGAAATATCTGGACAAGGCAGAGGTGCTGATCGAGGCCCTGCCCTATATCCAGCGGTTTAACCGGAAAATCATAGTGGTGAAATACGGCGGCAGCGCCATGGTAGACGAGGAGCTGAAGCGAAATGTGATAAAGGATGTGGTGCTGCTGAAGCTGGTAGGCTTCAAGCCGATCATCGTACACGGCGGAGGCAAGGAGATTTCCCGCTGGGTCGGCAAGGTGGGGATGGAGCCCCGGTTCGTGGACGGACTGCGGGTGACAGATGAAGATACCATGGAAGTGGCGGAAATGGTGCTGAACAAGGTGAACAAGGAGCTGGTGAGCCTGGTGCAGTCTCTGGGCGTCAAAGCCGTGGGCATCAGCGGCAAGGACGGAGGCCTTCTGAAGGTGGAGAAGAAACTGTCTGGCGGCAAGGACATTGGTTACGTGGGCGAGATCCGGGAAGTGACCCCCAAGGTGCTTTACGACCTCCTGGAAAAAGATTTTCTGCCCATCGTCTGTCCCATCGGCATGGACGAAGAGTTCCACTCCTACAATATTAATGCCGACGATGCGGCCAGCGCCATCGCCGAGTCGGTGAATGCGGAGAAGCTGGCGTTTCTGACGGACATTGAGGGAGTGTATTATGATAAGGATGATCCCGATTCCCTGATTTCCGAGCTGCATCTGTCCGAGGCAGCCCGGCTGATTTCGGAAGGCCATGTGGGCGGCGGAATGATTCCCAAGCTGCAGAACTGCATCGACGCCATTGAAAACGGCGTATCCCGGGTGCATATCCTGGACGGGCGCATCCCCCACTGTCTGCTGCTGGAGATCTTTACCAACAAGGGTATCGGAACTGCGATTCTGAAAGATGACGAGGAGAAATTCTACGATGAAAACAAGTGAGATAATAAAAGAGGCAGATCAGTATCTGCTGCATACCTACAACCGCTATCCGGTGGTGTTCGAGCGGGGAAGGGGTGTCCGGCTTTATGATACCGATGGCCGGGAATATCTGGATTTTGCTGCGGGAATCGCCGTGTTCGGACTGGGCTACGGCAATGAAACGTATAATGCGGCTCTGAAGGATCAGATCGACAAAATTATTCATACCTCCAATCTGTATTACAATGAGCCCATGGCGGAAGCGGCCCGGAAGCTGGCAGAGGCCTCCGGCATGGACAAGGTGTTTTTTACCAACAGCGGCACGGAGGCCATTGAGGGCGCCATCAAGGTGGCGAGAAAGTACGCCTATCTGAAGGACGGCGGCACCGATCATGAAATCATTGCCATGAAACACTCCTTCCACGGCAGAAGCATGGGAGCGCTGTCGGTGACGGGAAACAGCCATTACCAGGAGCCCTTCAAGCCGCTGATCGGCGGCATCCGGTTTGCGGATTTCAACGATCTGGACAGCGTGAAGGCGCTGATCAACAGAAAGACCTGCGCCGTTATCCTGGAGCCCATCCAGGGCGAGGGCGGCATCTATCCGGCTACGGAAGAATTTTTGCGGGGTGTGAAGCAGCTCTGCGAGGAGCAAGATATTCTGCTGATTTTCGACGAGATTCAGTGCGGCATGGGCCGGAGCGGTTATATGTTTGCCTGGCAGGAGTACGGCGTGCAGCCGGACGTGATGACCTGTGCCAAGGCCCTGGGCTGTGGCGTTCCGGTGGGAGCCTTTGTGCTGAATCAGAAAACAGCAGAGCGGTCTCTGGTGCCGGGAGATCACGGCACCACCTACGGCGGCAATCCGCTGGCCTGCCGCGCGGTGAGCACAGTGTTCGATCTGTTCGAATCGGAGCATATCCTGGAGCACGTTCGGGAGACAGCCCCGTATCTGGAGCAGACCCTGGACGGGCTGGTGGAAGAATACGACTGTCTGGAGGCCCGCCGCGGCAGGGGGCTGATCCAGGGGCTGGTGGTAAAGGGCCGTCCCGTGGGCGAGGTCGTAAAGAAATGCATGGAAAACGGTCTGGTGGTCATCAGCGCCGGAAGCGACGTGCTGCGCTTTGTGCCGCCGCTTGTGATCACGAAGGACGACATCGATGAGATGGCCGGGAAGCTGCGGGCTGCTCTGGCTTCATGACGTCGGCAGGAGCAAACTTAAGATATCACGGAAAATAAAAAAACTCTGTTTCAGAGCTGTCGGAACGGCTGGATATCAGCTTTCCGGCAGCTCTGGCATTTTACGCGGGTATGGAATAATCTGCCTGCCTCCCGGACAACCTAAGGGAAAAAGGAGGCGGCAGATTATGGCTGGAATCTTTATTGCGCTGTTGTCAGGAACGCTGATGAGCATACAGGGGGTTTTCAATACTCAGGTTACGAAACAGACCAGTCTCTGGGTGTCTACGGGCTGGGTGCAGCTGTCGGCTCTGGCAGTCTGCGTGGCGGCGTGGCTTCTGACGGGCCGGGAGAATATAGCGGCCCTGGGAAGCGTCAGCCCGCGCTATATGCTGTTAGGCGGCGTGATAGGCGCGTTTATTACCGTTACGGTCATTCAGGGGATGGGAAGCCTGGGTCCGGCAAGGGCCACGCTGCTGATTGTTATCGCGCAGCTGGCGGTGTCCTATCTGACGGAGGTTCTGGGGCTGTTCGGCGTGGAAAAACAGCCTCTGGAGTGGCGCAGGCTTGCGGGACTTCTGGTGGCGGTGGGCGGCATCATTCTGTTCAAGTGGGAATGAACTCCGAGAAATTTGATTAGCATCTTGTATTTGGCGGGAAAATTCGTTACAATGAAACTGGTTATGCATCGCAGGGAATCTTACGGCAGGCGCGGCCCCTTCCGGGTCCGCGAAACAGTGCAGATCAGCGTTTTGCTGTAAGGAGAGATGCAAATGAAAAAAGTGATTCTGTTTTTGACAGTTGTTTTCGCCCTGTGGGCTGCCGGCTGCGGAAGGAATGCGGCGGTGTCCTATGAGCTGGAACCGACGGCGGAAAGAACCCCGGATACAGAGGGGAAAGCGGCCGGAGAGAGCCGGGAACCGGCAGAAGAGCAGGGGGAGGAAGAAGAGCCTCTGTCTGTTTTTGTATATGTATGCGGCGCCGTTCAGAAGCCCGGCGTCTATGAGCTTCCGGCGGGAAGCAGGGTCTATGAGGCGCTGGAGGCGGCCGGAGGGCTTACGGAGGCGGCCGATGAGAAAAGCCTGAATCAGGCGGAGCTGCTCCGTGACGGCAGCCAGATCACCGTGTATACGAAGGAAGAAGCATCGTCATTGCCCGCTTCGGCAGGAGAGACGGCCGGGAGCGGCAAAGTGAACCTGAATACCGCGGGAAAGGAGCTGCTGACCACGCTGCCCGGCATTGGAGACGCCAAAGCAGATGCGATTCTTCAGTACCGGGAAGAGAACGGCGGCTTTTCGAGCATTGAGGAAATCATGCAGATAGAGGGTATCAAGGAAAAGGTTTTTGAGAAAATCAGAGATCTGATAGAAGTATAGGAGAATAAGATGGCGAAGAAAGTACTGGTTGTGGATGATGAAAAACTGATTGTAAAAGGAATCCGGTTCTCTCTGGAGCAGGACGGCATGGAGGTGGAGTGCGCCTACGACGGAGAAGAAGCTCTGAATATGGTCCGGGAAAATGAATACGATATTATCCTTTTGGATATTATGCTGCCCAAGCTGAACGGCCTGGAGGTCTGTCAGCAGATCCGGGAATTTTCCAATGTGCCCATCGTTATGCTGACGGCCAAGGGAGAAGACATGGACAAGATTCTGGGGCTGGAGTACGGGGCGGACGATTATATTACCAAGCCTTTTAACATTCTGGAGGTGAAAGCCAGGATTAAGGCCATCATGCGGAGAACCACGAAGCCGGCGGCTGCCGAGGAGAAGGCCAAGGTGGTGCAGGTGGGAGAGCTGCGTCTGGACTGTGAGAGCCGCCGCGTATTTATCGGCTCCCGGGAGATCAATCTGACGGCCAAGGAATTCGACGTGCTGGAGCTTCTGGTCTACAATCCGAACAAGGTCTACAGCCGGGAAAATCTTCTGAATATTGTATGGGGATATGAGTATCCGGGCGATGTGAGAACGGTGGATGTACATATCCGGCGGCTTCGGGAAAAGATAGAGGAAAATCCCAGTGAGCCCAAGTATGTGCATACAAAGTGGGGAGTTGGTTATTATTTCCAGGGTTAATCTGAAGGGAAAATGGAAATTTGTGCGGAGCCTTCGCTTCCGTATTATGATTATCATGATGCTGCTGGGCATCGTACCGGCAATCGTAATCGAGAATGCGGTGGTTCAGAGCTATGAGGACCGTGCGGTATCCCAGCGGAGCGTGATTGTGAAAAACCAGAGCGATATTCTCTGTAACCAGCTGGTATCTCTGGGATATCTGGAAGATCCGACTAATGAAGTGATCAACGGCGAGTTCAACATGCTGACGAATATTTACGAAGGCCGTATCCTCATTATCAACAGAGATTATAAAATCATCTGGGATACCTATAATCTGGACCGTGGAAAGTATGTGATTTCGCAGGAGGTTATCGACTGCTTCAACGGGACGGAGACCAGCCGTTACGACGACAGAAATCAGTATATTGAGATGACCGTTAAAATTACCGATCCGGAATCTGTGGACAAGGAAGTCATGGGAGTCATGCTCATCAGCGCCTCCACGCTGGAGATCAATACCAGCAAGGAAATTCTGGAGCAGAAGGGCATTATGATACTGGGCATTATTATTGTACTGATTCTGGTAGGCGGGTACATACTGTCCGGAATTCTGGTGAAGCCGTTCCAGAAGATTACCCGTTCCATAGAAGAACTGACGGACGGCTATCTGGATGAAAGCATATCTGTGCCGGACTATCTGGAGACAGAGCTGATTACCAACGCTTTTAACCGGATGCTGGCCAGGGTTAAAACCCTGGACGATTCCAGACAGGAATTTGTCTCTAACGTGTCTCATGAGCTGAAAACTCCTCTGGCATCTATGAAGGTGCTGGCGGATTCCCTGAACATGCAGGAGAATGCGCCGCTGGAGCAGTATAAGGATTTCATGAGGGATATATCAGAAGAGATCGACCGTGAGAACACGATTATTACCGATCTGCTTTCTCTTGTGAAGCTGGATAAAAAGGCAGCTGATCTGAATATCGAATCCACGAACATCAATGATCTGCTGGAGCTGGTGCTTAAGCGCTTGCGCCCTATCGCCGGCAGACAGAATGTGGAGCTGATTCTGGACAGCTTTCGCCCTGTCAATGCGGAGATCGACCAGACCAAGATGACTCTGGCCCTTTCCAATCTGGTGGAGAACGCCATCAAGTACAACAAGCCTGAGGGCGGCTGGGTTCGAGTGTCCCTGAATGCGGATCACAAGTACTTCTATGTGACGGTGGCGGATTCGGGCATCGGCATACCGGAAGAGTCTCTGAATCACATTTTTGAGAGATTTTACCGGGTGGATAAAAGCCATTCCAGAGAGATCGGCGGCACCGGACTGGGACTTGCCATTACCAGAAGTGCCATCGTAATGCACCGCGGAGCGATCAAGGTATACAGCAAGGAGAACGAGGGAACTACGTTTTCCGTTCGGATTCCGCTTGTGTATATCGCATAGGAGGGTGCAGATGAAGAAAATAATCATATGCCTGCTGTCCGTGATCCTGGCGGCAGCTCTGGCGGGATGTTCCGGCTCGTCAGGCGGGCAGGAGCAGGACGGCTATTATCTGTATTATCTCAATCAGGATCTGAATCAGGTGACGGCAGTACCTTATGAGCCGGAGCATTCGGATACGGAAGGACTGCTGGCGGAGCTCGCGGCCATGCAGACGGCGCCGGCGGAGGAAAATGAGCATGTACTGCTGCTGCCGGAGGGCACGTCGATTCTGAATTACCATTTGGAAGGAGAGACGCTGACGCTGAATATGAGCTCTTCCTACGGAAATATGAGCGCTGCACGGGAAATTCTGGCCAGAGCGGGTCTGGTACGGACATTTGTTCAGGTGGAGGGTGTGACCAGAGTGGAATTTCAGGTAAATGGAAGTCCTCTTACAGATTCGTACGGAAATGAAGTGGGCACCCTGACGGAAAACAGCTTTGTGGAAAATTCCGGAAAGGAACTGAATACATATCAGAATATTACCATGCAGCTGTATTTTACTGATGAGAGCGGCACAGCTCTGGTGCCGGAGGAACGGGTGGTATATTACAGCAGTAACGTGCCGCTGGAGCGGGTAGTGGTAGAGGAGCTGGTCAGAGGACCACAGGAAGAAGGCCATTATGCTACGCTGCCGGCGGAGACTAATATTCTGAGCGTAAGTATACAGGAAGGAATCTGCTACGTGAATTTTGATGAGAGCTTTGCAAATTCTATTCTGAGCGTGGCCGAAGAGATTCCCATTTATTCTATCGTTAATTCTCTGTCCAGCGTCTGCCATGTGAGTCGGGTGCAGTTTTCCATCAATGGAAACTCTTCCGTGGTTTTCCGCAACAGTATGCGGCTGGATCAGCTTTTTGAGCCGAATCAGGATCTGGTGGAGGAATGACGAAAAACTATCAGTTGGAAAGGCCGGGTGAACGGGATGCGGAAACGACCGCTTTGCCTGATCTGTATCGGTCTTATGCTGGTGATCTGGATATGCAGGCAGGCGGGCATCCCCATATTCGGGGAGCCCGCGTCTGCTCTACGGGCAGACAGCTATCTGGAAGAGCATTCGCCGGTACGCGTTACAGGTACGATTTCAGGGCGTATGGAAAAGCCCAATTCTACACAGTATTATCTGAAAAATTCTTATCTGCTGATTCGGCAGGAAAAAATTCCAGTTCATAAAATTTTACTTACCACGCAGGCGGAGGAACGCTTTCCGGTGGGCGCGGTGATCGAAGCTGCGGGAAGTCTGGAGAGGCTGCAGCCGCCGGGCAATCCGGGAGAATTTGACAGCAGTGCTTATTACGGCTGTCAGGGCATATATTACAGTATGTGGGGCGAAGAGCTCCGCGCTCTGTCGGTTCCGGATTTCAGTTTCGGGGAAATGGTGCTGTCCGTCCGGGAGACGGTCACGGAGGGACTCTTCCGGATTACCGGACCTGAGACGGCGGGAGTTCTGGCGGCTATGGTGTTCGGAGACCGGGAAGCGCTGCCGGAGGAAACAGGCATTTCCTACCGTATCACCGGTGTTACCCATATCCTTTCGGTGTCCGGGCTCCATTTCAGCATGCTGGGCAGCGCGCTGTTCGGGCTGCTGCTCCGCCTGCGGGTCCGGCAGGCGGCCGCGGCAGGAACAGCGGCTGCGCTGATGGGCTTTTACTGCCTGCTGACAGGGGGACAGGCCGCTGCGGTCCGGGCATTTATCATGTTCGGTGCCATGCTGGGAGCCCGCCTGCTGCGGAGAAGCTACGATCTCCTGTCTGCGCTGGCCCTGGCGGCCATTCTTCTGCTGCTCGGACAGCCGGGGTATCTTTTTTACAGCGGTTTCCAACTGTCCTTTGCAGCCGTGTTGGGAATCGGTACCGTATATCCGGTTTTGCGAAGGTTTTTGCCAAAGCGGTGCGGGCGGGAAAAGGCGTGCCGCGCAGGAGCAGGGCGAAGAAAGGTGAAAAAAGCTCTGAAAACGCTGGCGGAAAGCGTTCTTTCCTGGGGAGCCGTGACGGCGGCTACCCAGCCCCTGGTATGCTTCTGGTTCTATGAGGTGCCAGTCTGGAGCCTTCCTGTGAATCTGCTGCTGCTTCCGACCATGAACCTGGTGATGATTTCGGGCATGGCCGGCGGCCTTGCAGCCATGGTATGGCCGGCCCTTGGGAAAATTCTTGTATTTCCTGCGGCGGTTTGTCTGAGAGGGTATGATTTTCTTACCGGTGCCGTCCGGTTCCTGCCGGGCGCGGCCTGGATCTGCGGGCAGCCGGAGATCTGGCAGGCGGCGCTGTTTTATGCAGGACTGACCGTCTGTGTGCTGCTGCTGAAGGCGTATCTGCGGAAGCGGGAGGAGAGGCAGGGAAATCGGGAGAGCCCCGGTCATACCAGGCTCGGAAAGGGGAGAAAAGGGCGAAGGGAGAGGCTTCGGCTGCTGTCCGGGGCTGCCGCTGTCATGGTTTTATCCTGCGCCGTACTTTTCCGCAGGCAGTATCCGGAATTTTCTCTGACGGCTCTGGACGTGGGGCAGGGAGACTGCCTGGTACTGAACCGGGGCGGGAATCTCTGCTATCTGGTGGACGGCGGCAGCAGCAGTGAAAAAAACGCAGGGAAATACAGGATCCTGCCCTATCTGAAGCAGCAGGGGATCGGGACGGTGGAGGGCATATTTTTAACCCATCCCGACGAGGATCATATGAACGGCATTCTGGAGCTGCTGGAGATGATAGCGGGCAGGGAGACATCGCTGACGGTAAAGCAGATATTCCTTCCGGAATGGATGAAGGAGAGTGAAGAGGAAAGGCCGGTCCGGGAGGGCGCGGCCCGTGCGGGCGTTCCTGTCCGGTATCTGAAGCGGGGCGACGGGCTGACGGCCGGAGAGCTGCGGGTAAAGGTACTTTATCCGCCTGAGGGCGAAACGGTATCGGGAAACGAAGGCTCGCTGACGCTTCTGATGAGCTACGGGGCGTTCGACGCTCTGCTGACGGGAGATCTGGAAGGAAAAGGAGAAACGGAGGCGGCGAAGCTGGCCGGCCAGTGCGACTATCTGAAGGTGGCCCATCACGGCTCGAAAAATTCTACCGGGGAACAGTTCCTGGAAGCAACAGCGCCGAAGATCTGCGTGATTTCAGCGCCGGAGCGCAGCCTCTACGGCCATCCCCATCCGGAGGTGCTGGAACGGCTGGAAAACGCAGGAGGAGACTGGTATCAGACTGGCCTGGAGGGGGCGGTGACGGCCGAGGTGCGTGACGGGGAGGTTCTGGTGACAGGTTACAGGCGGAATGTTGCAATTGATGAGAAAGTCGTTTATACTGGTGAAGAATGAAAAGAGCAGGAGCTGAGGGCAGCAAGGAGAGGAAAATGGACTGTTTATATATTGTTATTCCTGCGTATAATGAAGAGGAAAATATCCGCAGGGTGCTGGAGGACTGGTATCCTGTGGTGGAACGGCACGGCGGGGGCGGCGCCTCCCGGATGGTGGTGGTGGATGACGGAAGCCGGGACGGGACGCGGAAGATCCTGGATGAATTTGCGGCGGAGCATCCGCTGCTGGTGCCTTTGACGAAGGAAAACGGCGGCCACGGAGCAGCGGTGCTCTGGGGATACCGGTATGCCATCCAAAATGGGGCGGATTATGTTTTCCAGACGGACAGCGACGGGCAGACGCTGCCGGAGGAGTTCGAGCCCTTCTGGGAGCGCAGAAAGGCGTACGATATGGTGATCGGCAGCCGGGTGAAGCGGCAGGACGGTTTTTCCAGGATATTTGTGACCAGGGCGCTGCGTATGGTTCTGCGGTTTTGCTTTCAGGTGAGGGTGGAGGATGCCAATACGCCCTACCGGCTGATGCGGGCGGATACGCTGGCGGAGAATCTGGAGCTGATACCGGAGGATTTCAGCCTTTCCAACGTGGCGGTGTCTGCCATCTATGCGAAGAAAGGGATTCCGGTAAAATACCTGCCCATCACGTTCCGTCCCAGACAGGGCGGGGTGAATTCCATCAACATTCCGAAAATCCTGCGGATCGGCCGTCAGGCCGTGAAGGATTTCCGGCAGATCAACAGAAAGGTGACAGATGAAAAGCATTCTTGAGGATATTAAGAAACAGGAATTCAGAAAAGTATATCTGCTGTACGGCGAGGAAACGTATCTCCGGGACCAGTACCGGCAGAAACTGCTGGATGCTCTGGTGACAGAGGGGGACACCATGAATTTCAGCCGGTTTCAGGGGAAGGGCCAGAACGAGGGAGAGATCATCGATCTGGCGGAGACCATGCCTTTTTTTGCCGACCGGCGGGTGATTCTGCTGGAAAACACCGGATTTTTCAAAAACAAGGCGGAGCTGCTGGCGGATTATCTGCCCTCTCTTCCGGATTATCTGGTGATGATTTTCGCAGAGGACGAGGTGGACAAGCGGAACCGGATGTACAAGGCCGTGCAGAAAAACGGGCGGGCCGTGGAATTCGCCCCGCAGAACCATGACACGCTGATGCGGTGGATTCTGGGAATTCTGAAGAAGGAAGGGCGGAAGATCACCCGGGCTGATATGGAGCTGTTTCTGACCAGGACGGGGACGGATATGGGCTTTATCAGCCAGGAGCTGGAGAAACTGCTGACTTATACCATGGGGCGCGAGGTGATTACGGGGCAGGATATCGAAGAAGTCTGCACGCCCCAGGCCAGCAACCAGATTTTCAATATGGTCCGGGCCGTATCGGAGCGGAAGCAGCGGCAGGCGCTGGATTATTATTACGACCTGCTGGCGCTGAAGGAGCCGCCCATGCGGATTCTGTATCTGCTGGCCCGCCAGTTCAATCTGCTGTTCCAGGTAAAGGAGCTCCAGGCGGCCGGCTGCGACCAGCGTACCATCGCTTCCCGGACGGGCCTGGCGCCTTTTGTGGTCAAAAATTATCTGCCTCTGGCGCGAAAATATTCTTCTGAAGAGCTGCAGCGGGCGGTGGAGGATTTCATACAGACGGAGACAGATGTGAAGACGGGGCGGCTGAACGACGTCCTGAGCGTGGAGCTGATGATTGTGAAATACAGCGGCGCTTCCGCGGAAGGGTGACCTGCGGCGGAGCGCCCGGACAGTACGGGAAAAGTGAGGAGCGAAAATGGCACAGGGAAGAGAATTGCCGAAACGGGAGGAAATGAATCCGGAGTTCTGCTGGCGGCTGGAGGATCTGTTCGCGGACGACGGGCAGTGGGAGGAAAGCTGCCGGAAGCTGGAGCAGGAGACTGCCGCCTTCCGGGAATGGAAGGGCAGACTGGCCGGCGGGCCGGAAGAGCTGTACCGGGTACTGGAGAAATATATGGAGCTGCAGCAGCTTCTGGAGCGCGTTTACGTATACGCCAATCAGAAATACCATCAGGACGCCGGCAGCCAGACCTGGCAGGAGATGGCCGGAAGGGCGGAGCTGCTGTCCGTGCAGCTGACGGACGCCGCCTCCTTTCTGGAGCCGGAGATTCTGAAGCTGGACGGAGAGACGCTGGAGAAATGGCTTGCGGAATACGAACCGCTGAAGCTGTATGAACGGTATCTGCGGGAAGAGCTGCGGATGAAGCCGCACATCCTGTCAGAGGAGCTGGAAGGCGTGCTGGCCAAAGCCGGAGAGATGGGCGGCAGTCCCCAGCAGATCTTCATGGCTTTTAACAATGCGGATATTGATTTCGGAACCATCCGGGATGAAAACGGAGAAGAGACGGCGCTCACTCACGGGCGGTACACCTCTTTTCTGGAGAGCGGCGACAGAAGAGTGCGCCGGGATGCGTTCCGGAAACTGTATCAGGTGTATGAAAGCCATCGAAATATGCTGTCAGCCACATTTACCGCCAATCTGAAGCAGGCGAAATTCTTCGCGTCCATGCGGAACTACTCTTCCGCCCAGGCGGCGGCTCTGGACGGCGGCAATATTCCGCTTTCCGTATACAGCCGGCTGATCGAGGCGGTTCACGAAAAGCTGCCGGAGATGTACCGCTACGTGCGGCTACGGAAGAAGCTGCTTTCCCTGGACGAGCTGCACATGTATGACGTATATGCGCCGCTGGCCAAAGGCCCCGAGCGGGAGATTCCTTTCGAAGAGGCAAAAGCCATGGTAAAGGAAGGCCTGTCGGTGCTGGGAGAGGATTATACGGAGCTTCTGGAAAAAGGCTTCCGGGGCGGCTGGATTGACGTCTATGAGAACCGGGGCAAGCGCAGCGGCGCGTATTCCTGGGGCGCTTACGGAACGCATCCGTATGTGCTGCTGAACTACAGCGGCAATCTGAATTCCGTCTTTACCCTGGCCCATGAGATGGGCCATGCGCTGCACAGCTATTATTCGGATGAGGCGCAGCCCTATGTGTATGCGGGCTATCGGATTTTCGTGGCCGAGGTGGCCTCCACCTGTAATGAATCCCTGCTGATTCATTACCTGCTTCAGAAGGCCGAAAGCCGGGAGGAAGAGGCGTATCTGATCAACTATTTCCTGGATCAGTTCAGGGGCACCCTCTACCGCCAGACCATGTTTGCGGAATTCGAGCAGATGGCCCATGAACGGCTGGCGCGGGAGGGAGCCCTTTCGGCACAGACGCTGTGCGATATGTATTACGCGCTGAATCAGACATATTTTGGGCCGGATATGGTGTCGGATCGGGAAATCGCCATGGAATGGGCCAGGATTCCCCATTTCTACACGCCTTTCTATGTCTATCAGTATGCGACGGGATTTTCGGCGGCCATCGCCATCAGCCGGAAAATTCTGGCCGGAGAGCCGGGTATTGTGGAAAAATACAAAGAATTTCTCCGGGGCGGCAGTTCGCAGGATCCCATAGACCTGCTCCGCATCTGCGGCGTGGATATGGAGAGCCGGAAGCCGGTGGAGGACGCCCTGGAGATGTTTGGAGAATATGTGACAAGACTGGAGAAGATCAGCCGGTAATATTTGGGAATGTTGGGGGCTTGAAAAACGAGGGAAACATGTTACAATATTGTTACAGAAAATGGAAGGTGATACGATGAATTTATACGAGGCCATTTTTGTAAGAAAATCTGTACGCAGTTATACCGGGGAAAGCTTAAGCCCCCAGGTTCTGGATAAACTGAAGGCGCATTTCCGGGAGCTCACGGGGCTGTTCGGCGGCATAGAGACGGACATGGCCGTGCTGGACAACCGGAAGGGACAGCAGCGGATGCTGAGCCTGTTCAGCGTGAAGGCTCCCTATTATCTGGTGTTTTATTCCGGGGAGGCTCCCAGATATCTGATGAATATGGGCTATCTGATGGAGCAGATGGTGCTGTATATGTGCAGTATCGGCATCGGAACCTGCTATATCGGCAGCAATAAGATACGGAAAGAGCTGCAGGTGAAGGACGGAAAGAAGATGGTAGGCATCGTCGCTTTCGGAAAAGCCCGCGGCTCCCATGTGAGGAAGCAGGCGGAAGCCCGGCGGCTGACCCTGGATCAGATCTGTGTATTCAAGGAAGTGCCGCGGCAGTGGATGCGCCAGCTTCTGGACGCTGCCAGGCTTTCGCCGTCCAGCGCGAACAGCCAGCCCTGGAGATTCGTGGTGTATGACAACCGGATCCATATTTTCTCCAGAAAGCACAAGGCAGAGCAACTGAAGAAGTGGGATGAGGTGAATTTTGGTATTATGTTTGCCAATCTGATGGTGGCGGCGGAAGAGATGTGGCTGGATGTGGACCTGATCCGTCTGGAGGATATTTCCCAGAAGAATTTCCCCAACAGCCAGTATGTGCTCAGCGCGATTCTGAAGTCCTGAGGCGGGAACAGGGAATTTTTTGAACAAATCTGAAAATTTTAATTGACAAATGCGGCATTCTATAGTATGATAATTTCTGCGAGTGTGAACGATGTATCGTTGACAACGCAGTATGCGCGAGTGGCTCAGGGGTGGAGTACAACCTTGCCAAGGTTGGGGTCGCGGGTTCGAATCCCGTCTCGCGCTTTCGGAAGAGTATGCGGATGCAGGCTCTTCTATTTTTTTGCGCAGATTCGG
>DVJR01000146.1 GCA_018716575.1 Candidatus Scatomonas merdavium
GTTTTTATCAGATTTTCCATCTAGCCACTGTTGTGCAGGAATAGCTATTAAATCCCAACCAGACGCAGCAAATTTTGTCATGATAGATTTTAATTCTTCCATAATATTCTCCTTTCAGATTTACAACGTCCAAATTGCCGTCAGCTAAATTATACCCCCAAGACACCCCGTAATACAAGCCCTGCGGGCGGGGTCGCAGCTTCGCCATTCCGCGAAATTTATCCGAGCTCTACCGAAAAGCATACGCCTGTTTCCGTATTTTCCAGCCGATATCGGAAGCCATGGAGCTCCAGAATCGTCCTGACCAGATACAGCCCCAGGCCGCTGCCGCCGGTGGACTTGTTCCGGGATTTTTCCACCCGGTAAAAGGGCGTGAACAGCACGGGCAGATCCTCCTCCGGGATAGAAGCGCCGGTATTGGTTACGGTCAGAGCAGAAGATGTGAGAATGATAAAGACTTCCGCGCCTTCCGGCGAGTGGCGGATGGAGTTGCTCAGAATATTGTGGATAGCCTTCTCCAGCAGAGAAGCGTTGCCGGATACGGTGGTATCTCCGGCAAGCCGGGAATGAACGGCGATCCGGCGTTCTCCGGCCAGAGGGAGCAGTGCTTCCGTGACTTTGGCGAGAGTATCCGGCAGCGATACCGGCTCCGCTTTTCCGGCCAGACCGTCCATTTCAATTCTGGAGATCGCAAGGATCTCCTTTACCAGACGCTCCATGTTTTCCACTTCCCTGAGGGTTTCCGGCAGCACCTTTCCGGTGTCCTTATATTTTCCGATTCCAAGAATCATGCTTTCGATCTGGCCTTTCAGGATGGTAATGGGCGTTTTCAATTCATGGGAGGCGGCTGCAAAGAAATCCCGGCGCTGACGGGAGAGCTCGGTGATATGCTCCATATCCTCCCGCAGCTGTTCATTAGCATTTTCCAGCTCTTTCATGGCGGCGTCCAGCCGCTTTGCCATGGTGTTCAGGCTGTTTGCCAGAACGCCCAGCTCATCGGTACGGTTGACCTTACAGTTCCAGGTCATATCCAGATGAGCCATCCGATTGGAAATACGGCTGATCTCCAGGACAGGCCGTACCAGCACCCGGCTGCACAGAAAAGCGCCCAAAGCGGAGATCCCCAGGATCAGCAGCAGCAGGAGCGGGAACAGCTTTAAAAAGGCAGCCGTCAGCTCGCGGCCAGGAGAAACAGGCGCGGTAATGCTTAAGGTATAGGTGTCTGTTCTGTCTGCAAAAGTAATTTCCAGGGAAGTGGTTAAAATGTTTTCGGCGTCTCCGCTGACCCGGGAGCCGAAGGACTGGCTTTCTCCGGCCCCGGTGAGAATCGCCAGCGCCTGATTTTCCCGGCTGAATCGGTCCAGGATTTTTTCTGCGTCCGCAAAGTCTGTCTGAGAAAGGCTTTCCGTTAATTGCTGAATTTCACCTTCCACCCGGCTGCTTGCCACGACCGTATAGCTTTGGGGCAAAAACAGCATCACCATGCCGTAGATCGCCAGACTGCACAAGATGAGAAGGCCGGCGATCCACAGAAAAACCTTTGCGCTTAAACTGTTTTTAATTTTCTTTGCCAAGTCTGTATCCCACCCCTCTGATTGTTTCGATCAGGTTCGTGCCCAGCTTTCTCCGCAGGTTCATGATGTGGATATTGACGGTTTTTTCTTCGCCGACAAAATTATAGCCCCACACCTGATTGAGCAGATTATCCCGCGTAAATACCCGTCCCGGATGGCGCATGAACAGTTCCAGAAGACCATATTCCGTATGGGTGAGAGAGACCGGATTTCCCCCCACAGAAACGGAGTGGCTTTCCCGGTTCATCCGGATATTTTCGTAAGAAAGCGTGGCTGCGGCTTCCTGACTTTTCCGTTCTTTTGCCCGACGCAGAACCGCCTCTACCCGCATGAGTACCAGCTTCACGGAAAATGGCTTTGTGATGTAATCATCCGCCTTCAATTCAAATGCCCTGATCTGAGCTTCTTCCTCGTCCAGCGCTGTCAGCATGATAACCGGCACATTGGAATCCCGCCGGATCATCTCGCAGACCGTGTATCCGTCGATTTTCGGCATCATGATATCAAGCAGGATGAGGTCGAAGGGCTTTTCCCGGAATTTGGTTATGCCCTCCAGGCCGTCGCCTGCTGTCTCTATACTGTATCCGGCATCCGCCAGCAGCTCCGAAAGGATGGACCGTATAGCGGTTTCATCTTCGATAATCAGAATTCGTTCACTCAAAATATCACCTCAGCCGCATTATATCACGACTTTATTTAGATTTGGTTTAGAAACAGAGAATAATTTTCTTGAAAAAACGACATAAGTGTCGTATAATTTGATTAGAGACACATATGTCGCAAATGGAGAAAGCAGTATGGGAAAAAAGGGAGAGAATACAAAGAAATTTATACGGGAAAAAGCGGCGGGCCTGTTTGCACAGAAGGGCTTTAAAAATGTCACCATGAAGGATATCTGTTCTGTTACCGGCCTGAGCAGAGGCGGTCTGTACCGGCATTACGGCAGTACGGGACAGATTTTTTCCGAAATTGTGGACACGCTTATGAGCAGACAGGACAATGAACTGTCGGAGAAGATGAGCGCGGGCCTTCCTGCCCCGCAGATACTGGATGAAATACTGGAACGCTACCGCAGGGAGATGGCAGACGGCGCGGCTTCCTTAAGCGTGGCGATTTATGAATTTTACAGTGAGAATTTTTCAGAGGGCCATGAGAATTCTCTTCTGAAGCAGTATCAATATTCTGTGGATATGTGGAATGCTTTTCTGTCCTATGGAATAGAACGGAAGGAATTCCGGGAAGTGGACTGCAGAGAGGTGATCGATATGATTCTGTTTTCCTACCAGGGAGTGCGGATGTACAGCACGATTCTTCCGCTGGATGAGCAGATCCCATTGAGAATTATCAATCACATCAAAAAGACATTGCTGGTATAGGAGGTGCGGGATGGGAACAGTTTTTCAGACGTATCCGAAAGAGAGAAGCGCATTTATCAATCCGGAGGATTTTACGAAACGCGATCCGGATTTTCCCGAACTCTGCGTTTCTACTTTTTCGAAAGGGATAATTGATAAATTTGCCGCATTGGACAGCGCAGAAGTCATCGGCCATTTATATACGGCCAACGGAGAGACGCCGGTTTACCGGATTGTTTATAAACACACGCCGATTGCGTTTTATCTGTCACGGGTCGGCGCGCCTGCCTGTGTGACGGGAATAGAAGAAATTATTGCTCTGGGCGCGAAAAAAATAGTGCTGTTCGGAAGCTGCGGGATCCTGGATCAGTCTGCCGATCACAAAATCATCGTTCCCACATCGGCGGTTCGTGACGAGGGGACGAGCTATCATTACCTGGAAGCATCGGATGAGGTATATGCCGACCGGAATGTCGTTCATAAGATCACGAAATGTCTGGAAGCATGCGGATATTCCTGTATGACGGGGAAAACCTGGACGACGGACGCCATTTACCGGGAGACAAAAGCCGTGATCGCCGAAAGGAAAAAGGCGGGGTGCCTCTGCGTGGAAATGGAGTGTGCCGCCGCCCTGGCTGTGACGCAGTTTCGCGGGATTCCTTTTGCACAGTTCCTCTATGGAGCGGATAATCTGGACAGCTCGGAATGGGAGCCCCGGGATCTGACGGAATACGGATTGTCAAATGCTGAAAAATATCTGGCGCTGGCTTTTGAATGTGCTGCGGCTTTGTAACAAAAACAGGGTTCGCTGCTTTTGTCCCGTTTATGATATGGAATTCGGGACAAAAAACGGCGAACCCTGTAATATGATTCAGAAGGCCTCGGAATAAATATCCCCGTCCTCAATGGTGAACAGAATGGGATCGGACCAGATCGTATCCCCGCTGATATCCTCCAGCTCAAAGAGCATCACGTACATACCGTCGCCCATCCATTCCTCTTCAAAGGAAGTATTTTCAGTAACTGTAAATGTATCGCTTTCGTATGTTTCAAAATCATCATCACCGGAAACAGTCGCGGCATAGTGAATTGTGGTGATTACGTCCCCTGGCTGGAGCTGTACCAGGTTTTTGTCCGCCATGCCGGTTTCGTCCAGTCCCTTGCGGGCGCCCAGGATGTTGTAGCTTGCGTCATTGTAATCGTAAACCACCCGGAGGCTGTATTCTTCTCCGTTCAGGAGAATCGGAACGGAATAGGTGTTGTAGTCCTCGCCCTCATATACGATTTCCATATGGACGTAATGGCCGTCAATCGCGCCCCAGACGCCCCGGAAATTGTCCATGAATATGCCGCTTTCCCAGTCTGCGTACAGGTCGTTGTCGCGGCCCAGCAGAAGAGAAATATCGTTGTCCACATCCATGTAGGCCAGTTGGAAATAGACGCCCTTCAGCCGGTTCGCGATGTCCGGCCCGATATCCAGGACGGCATAGCCGTCGTCGTCCACATAGACGGGAAGATCTTCATTTATATCCAGCTCCGGAATCTCGGGAAGCGTCTCCTCCTGGTAGCCCAGTGACGCCACATAATCCATCCCTTCGTCGCTGAGTTCTCCGTCGATGGCGTAGCTGTAGAGGTATTTGAAGGAGGTGCTGAAGCCCTCTCCTGCGTAGCCGATGAAATCCTCGACGTCGTTATCGTAGGAATAATAGCAGGAAAGTCCCGTAGCTTCCTCGCGGTAGGGGCCGCTGACCTGATATACGACGCATTCCTCCAGCGCGTCCAGCACCGCCTGGGCGTTCTCCGGAAAGAGGTCGGCGCTGTTGCGGACCAGGTGCCCCAGGTCCACCATATTGGTATAGCCCTGTTCCGGCGTATTGCCGCCGTAGCTTTCCGAGCTGGCGGCCGCCCGGCCCAGTACGGAGAAGAAGGTGGGATCGTTTACCGCGGACATAAGTCCCTCGTTCCCCATTGATTCGTAAGCGGTCAGAAGCGGCTCGATGGCGGACAGATCTGTTACGGACAGAGTGATCTCATCCGAAGTCCCGGCCATTTCGCAGCCTTCCATATATGTATCGCAGATGATCTGTCCCAGCTCTTCTCCGCTCATATCCGTATTTTCGGCCAGAGCCTGGAGCCATCCCCTGTAATACCATCCGGTGCCCGGCTCCAGCTCTTCAGAGGCTACCAGATACTGCGCCACGTCGCAGAAGGTATAAGCCGTATCCACGGTTGCCATCAAACAGGCGTCAAAGCCGATAACGTCGAAGGGCGGCGCGTCCACCGACAGCTCGTAGACCGTATTAAAGGCATCATACATTTCACTGAGCGTCAGAGAATCGAAGCCATAGTTTTCATCAAAGGCCACGCCTGTCACGCTGCCTCCGCCGTGGTTCCAGAACAGAACCATCGTGTGGTCGGCAGGATAGTTGTCGCGGCAGAAAATCAGAAAGTCCTCCAGTGTCTCCGGATCGCCCATATTGGACTGGGGCTGCCGGTCCACCAAGGAGAGGCCTTCGCTGTCGTATAGATAACGGCCGATGGAATCGTCGTCGATTTCAAAATTGTTCCATCCGGCGGCTCCTCCGGTCTGAATGACGACCTGTACCTCATCCGGAAGAGCTACATCCAGCATTTCCGCCATGTCTCTGGTAGCGCAGCCGGCATAGGACTCCAGATCGCTTCCGCAGAGATACCAGTAGACGGCCCAGGTTTC
>DVJR01000147.1 GCA_018716575.1 Candidatus Scatomonas merdavium
TTATAAATGCCGTAGAGGGCCAGGCAGATAACCGCCAGCAGCAGCATTTTCTTCCAGAATCTGCGGAATGCAAAGAACAGAAACGGAATACAGAGCAAAAAGGTGTGAAAGCCGTTGTTACGAAAGGCGAACAGGAAAAATACTGTCACGCAGAACACAGCCTGCCTTTTCCGGGAAGCAAAGAAGGCCTCCCTGTCTTCCGCTATCTGCAGCAGCTCCACCACAAAAACCGCAAAAACCGCCGTAAATATAGAGTCCTTGGTGGCGCAGAGGGCCATCAGGCTATTTGCCGGATGGAATCCCAGAAAGAGAATGCTTCCCACAAGAAGCCAGCCCGGAGCTTTTCTCTGCCGCAGGTACAGGCAGACTCTGGCGTAAAGAGCCGCCATCACAAGCATCTGAAGCAGCGAATACAGAAGAGCGCCCGTCTGGTTTCCGGCCTGTCCCGTTCCGGACAGCGCCCGTCCAAGCATTCTCGTCACACCCAGAAGGGCCGTGTGCAGGATCGGATGATGTCCGGTCACATCTCCATCCACAAAGGCCGCTAACTGCCAGCCGCTGTCATAGGAAAAGATTCCCGGCCAGGCTGCCAGAAGCACCGGAATCCAGGACAGAAACAGGACACAAAAGCAGAGCAGATAGAATTTCCGGCCGGAAAGGCCGGATGCCCGTGCGGAAAAATCTTTCCACAGCTTTGCCGGCCTGCTGCTATCCTCAGCCCCTGCCAGCGTCCTTTTCTCTGCGCAGCCTCCCTGCGCCAGCGTCCGCAGGCCAAAGCCTGTGCAGATTCCGAAAAAAGGAGTCAGGCACAGAACCGCGGGAAAAACATTTGGCTGCCAGATGGTATCTGTATAGTTCAGCGAAAAGCCAAAGCAGGTCATCGCCGAAAAGAGAAGTCCTCCGGCAAGCGAGATCACAGCCAGTCTTCTGTCCACTTCTCCCGCGAAGAAACGGATGCCCAGATACAGGAAGGCTGCGAAAGCTGCCATACAGAAGACGCTGTTGGACAGCATGGTGCTCTCCGAGCGGATCTGATACAGCAGATTAAAACCGCATACCGCCAGAAAGGCCGCAAGCCCTGCTATGATATTTCCTGTCCGGGAACGTCTTTTTGTCATGCTCTCTCCTGCTTTTCTATAGTTTCTGCCCTGCTGTTTTCCGGTTTTTTCGTCTTCCGGTTTTTCTGCCCTGCGCTCTCCTGCCGCTTTTGTCTGTCGTTATTTAATCGTGTAGTCTGAATAATCCAGAGAGAAATTCGGGTTGAAATAGGGATCGCCCGCGTCCAGATCCGCCTTCCATTTGGTCCGGAACAGATCTACCTCATGCTGGAAACGCTTCATCTTTTCTCCCTCTTCCATACCTCTCGTCTTGGACTCATAGTGATACAGCTCCGCAAAGGGAGTGAACACATTCAGATAACCCGCATGGCGCAGCTTCAGACAGAAGTCCACGTCATTGAACGCCACGCTGAAGGTCTCATCCAGACCGCCCACTTCATCATACTGGGCGCGGCTGACCAGGAGGCAGGCTCCTGTCACTGCGGTCACATCCTGCGCATAGCAGAGTCGGCCCATATAGCCCAGATGCATCTTGTCATCCTTGTAATGGGTATGGCCGGCCGCCCGGTGGGCTCCCAGTCCTATGACAATGCCCGCATGCTGAATGGTGTTGTCCGCGTAGTAGAGCTTCGCTCCCACAGCGGCCACGTCCGGGCGCTGGGCATACATCAGAAGCTCCTCCATCCACTCCCGGGTGATGACTTTCATGTCATTGTTCAGCAGCAGCACATATTTTCCGTTTGTAAAGGTGACGCCGAAATTGTTGATGCGGGAATAATTAAAGTCTCCCTCATATTTCACAACGCGGATCTTCGGATTGTGCTCCAGCGCCTTGTAATAATCAAAAATTTCTTTGGTCTCGCTGTTATTTTCCACAATCACAATCTCGTAATTCTCATACGTGGATTTATTGATAATGGATTCCACACAGCGGGACAGATCCTCCATATGATCCTTGTTCGGAATCACAATGGAGATCAGCGGACGCTCCAGAAGCGGATAGCGTATCCGGAAAATCGTGGGGAACGCTCTCGTGCTTTCTACCTTCGCGTCCATGCCATAGACGTCCATGATATGATCGTGAACGGCTCTCTTGGCCGCATCCACCGCATAGGTCTTTGCGTTGATATCCTGGGCTACGGACGCCTTATGGGAACGCCAGTAATACAGGGCCTTCGGCACATGGTATACTTTTTTCGCCTTCCAGGTCAGACGCAGAATCATATCGTGATCCTGGCTTCCATCGTACTGGCTGCGGAACACGCCGGTCTCGTCCAGCAGATGTCTGGAAAAAGCGGAAAAATGACAGATATAGTTATTGCCCCGCAGATTGTCAATGGCAAAGTCCGGTTTGAAGTGCAGCACAATCATGTGATCGATGCTGTCGCCCTCGAACGTAATCTCATCGCAGTAAATGTAATCCGCGCCCGTCTCATTGATGGCCTTCACATACTCGTAAAGCACGGCAGGATGCAGAATGTCATCATGGTCCAGAAGAGCGATATAATCGCCGGTGGCCATCTTCAGGCACTCGTTCGTGTTGCCGGAGATTCCTTCGTTGTGATCCAGCACGCGGTAAAGGATACGGGGATCTTCCGCCGCATATTTTCTGCAGATCTCTCCCACATAGGCATGCTCGTGATCGCTTCCGTCAGCCAGACACAGCTCCCAGTTCTGGTAGGTCTGATTTTTTACACAGTCCAGAAGCTCCGTCAGAAACTTTTCCGGTGTATTATAAAGAGGCGTCAGAATACTGAATTTCACCATATTGGGGAAGACTTCCTCCCTCTGGCGCTTCGCCTCCTCCGGTGACGGAAAGCTGGCCGTGCCGTGGCGCTTCATGTTCTTACGCTCCTGCATCTTGCTTCTGACCTTCCGCATCAGTCCCGGAATGGAACCATAGCGGGTCAGCCTGTCTCTGGTCTTTTCATAGAAATGAAGACCTTTCCGCAGTGGAGTCGCAAGCTTCCAGGCAAAGCTGCCCTTGATCCGGTCCAGCTTGAAATTCAGCTCTTCGATCTCTTTCTCACATTCCTCTATCTTGCTTACGAGGACTTCGGATTTCTCCCGCTCTGCCTCGTACAGTTTCTTATAATCATTCTGTAATTCCTGATTGTCCATGCTCTCCCTCACTGTCTGCCCTGCTTTCCACCGGCTTCTCTTTTCCGGCGTCCTCTGCAGGACAGGCCTTTACATCAGTTTCTCACTCGGATCTTCGTAGGCGTCGCAGACCTCCTCGGCCTTGCCCATCATCCGGATATGTCCTTTATCGATCCAGATGGCTCTGTTGCAGATTTCCTTCACCTGCTCGATGCTGTGTGACACGAACAGCACCGTTGTATTCCGATCCATCATCTCCCGGATACGCTTCTTGCACTTATTCTGGAACTGGTAATCTCCCACTGACAGAATCTCGTCAATAATCAGAATATCCGCGTCCACAATGGTCGCGATGGAAAAGCCCAGTCTTGCCAGCATACCGGAAGAAAAATTCTTAATGGGCACATCCACGAACCGTTCCAGTCCGGCAAAGGCAATAATATCGTCAAACCGCTCCTCCAGCATCTCCTGGGGATAACCGATCAGCGCTCCGTTCAGGTAAATATTTTCCCGGGCCGTCAGATCGTGGTCGAAACCCGCTCCCAGCTCAATCATGGGCGCTATGGTTCCCGTCGTCTCCACGCTGCCCTTTGTGGGCTTCAGCACGCCGGCTATGATCTTCAGCATCGTACTCTTTCCGGAACCGTTCATTCCCACCAGGCCCACAGAATCGCCTTTCCTCACCTCAAAGCTGATATCATTCAGGGCCCAGAATTCCTCATAGAAAAGCTGGTGCTTCAGCGCTTTGATCACATATTCCTTGATATTGTCCACCTTTTGTTTGGAGAGGTTGAAGCACATGGACACGTTATTTACTTCTATCGCATTCTCTATCTTCATAACTCTCTCCTATATTTTCAGTATAAAGCTGTCCTGAGATTTTTTGAATACCAGGGAGCCCACAATAAGCGCAATCGCGCACCAGATGAGACTCTGCACATGCAGGATGGCAGGAGGCGTCACCCCGTCCAGTACCACAGCGCGGAATATCTTGATAAAGGCCGTCAGCGGATTGGCGTTGATGATAAAGACCACCCAGCGGGGCGCGTCTTCCAGAATAGACATGGGGTAGATCACCGGCGTCAGATACATCCAGGCCGTAGTAATGACGCTGTACAGATGCATCAGATCCCGGAAACTCACCGCTACCGCCGACAGAAACAGGCTGACGCCCGTGGAAAACAGCAGTACATAAAGCAGCGGCACAACTGCCAGCATCACCGTCGGCGTCACTCTCGATCTTGTCACCACCATCACAATTACCAGAGCAATCATGGAAGCCAGCAGATTGACGCCGCTGGACATCACCTTGGTGATGGGAAACAGATATTTGGGCACATA
>DVJR01000009.1 GCA_018716575.1 Candidatus Scatomonas merdavium
CTCATTGCTGTCACTGGATGCGAGGGAGATCTATGATACCATCTACGGAGATGTACAGAATCAGATGTTTGATACGCTGTCTCAGGAGGGCATGGATGCCCTGAACAATGGGGATTATGATACGGCAGTTAATCTGCTGACTCAGGCACGGGACATTAACGGAGACGACTACGATGTGCTGTCTTCTCTGGCCACCGCCTATCGGCTGAGCGGCGATACGGCCAATGCGGTCTCCGTTTATCAGGAGATTATAGAGAAATTTCCGGGGCGCCGGGCTACCACTGCTCAGTCTTATATTGACCAGCTAAGTGGTACGGGCACCGGCGGAGATACCGGAACCACTGCTGACGGGGATGAAGCGGGTACGACCGGGGATGCCGGAAATGAAACAGGAACGACAGGAGAAACCGGCACCACAGGCGGCCGTGAGCCGCTGAGCAGCGATCCGACAGAATAAACAGAAACGGCAGGCCGTGTATCAGGCGGCAGCCGGAGACTTACAATAAGAAAAAGAACGCCTTAAAAGGGCTGTTCCGAGGTACAGATTATTTCCAGCGCCGGTTCTGGCTGAAGAGCCAGAACGGCTCTGGGAAACGTATTTCGGGGCAGTTTTTTTATGCCCTTTTAAAGACAGGCCGCATATAAGATGCTGCGAAAACGAAAAGAGAGAGGAGATCAGTTATGGATGAATTATTAGAGGTAAAAGGGAGCACACTGACCGTATATGTTCCGGAAGAACTGGATCACCATTATGCAGAGCAGATCCGGGTGGAATCGGACAGGATTCTGGCCCGGCAGAATATACGGCAGATTGTTTTTGATTTTCGGCGGACGGCATTTATGGACAGCTCCGGCATCGGCGTTATCATGGGGCGTTACCGGAACATCGGTTTGCTGGGCGGCAGCGTGAAAGCTGTGAACGTAGGGGAGCAGGTGGAGAGAATCCTGCGGATCTCCGGAATCTATAAGGTGATTGCCGTGGAAACCGGACGGCATTAAAAGAGATGGGGAATGAGAAAGGAGTCAGTCAAATGGAAAACACCAATGAAATGACGATCGAATTTGACAGCCGGTCCTGCAATGAGGGGTTTGCGAGAGTGGCTGTCGCGGCATTCTGCACGCAGATGAATCCTACTCTGGAAGAGGTGGCGGATCTGAAAACCGCAGTGTCAGAGGCGATTACGAATGCCATTATCCACGGATATGAGAATGAGGTACATAAGATCCGGATTGAGTGTAAAATTGCGGGTCATGACCTGTATGTGACGGTGATTGATCACGGAAAGGGCATTCCGGATGTGAAGAAGGCCATGGAGCCCCTGTTTACCACCAAACCGGAGATGGAGCGTTCCGGAATGGGCTTTGCCTTCATGGAGGCTTTTATGGATGAAATTGCTGTGGTATCGCAGCCGGGCCTGGGGACGGAGGTTCATATGCGGAAAAGGGTCGGCTGCGGCAGCAGTCCTTTTGCGTAAGGAGGCAGTATGGATGAAACACTTGTCCTGATAGGGAAAGCGCACCAGGGGGATAAAGTGGCAAGAGATCTGCTGGTTGAACGGAATACGGGCCTTGTCTGGAGCATTGTGCGGCGTTTTCTGAATCGCGGCGCGGAAGCGGAAGATTTGTTTCAAATCGGGAGCATCGGTCTGATGAAGGCTATTGATAAATTTGATATGGGATATGAGGTGAGGTTTTCTACCTACGCAGTGCCTATGATTACCGGAGAGATCAAACGGTTTCTGCGGGACGACGGTATGCTGAAGGTGAGCCGTTCTCTGAAGGAGACTGCGGCGAAGGGATACGCAGCCCGGGAAGAGCTGGAACGGAGATGGGGCAGGGAGCCTACGCTTTCGGAAATTGCGGAGGAGATTCACGCTGCGCCGGAGGAACTGGCGATGGCTTTGGAAGCAGGGGCGGAAATTGAATCTCTGCAGAAAACTATTTATCAGGGAGAGGGCAATGATATTTCACTGATGGACAGACTGGAGGAAAAGGATAACCAGAATGAAAGGCTTTTGGACAGGATTTTTCTGGAGGAGCTTCTGAAGGCGCTGGAGCCCGAAGAGAGGCAGCTGATCTATCTGCGGTATTTTCGGGAAGAAACGCAGATGTCTATTGCGGGACGAATGGGAATTTCCCAGGTACAGGTATCCCGGATGGAAAAGCGGATACTGGAAAGACTGCGGAAGAGCATGGGTGGCTGAGAAAAACTGCCGGAGCATAGCCGGCAGGCTGCCGCCGTGTCAATATGAATAGGGAAGCACCTTCCGGCGCATACTGTTTTCTGATAACGGAAGAAATCTGACGGAGGGAAAAGGCGATGTTGAAGAAAAAAATCGGAGTTTTCATTCTGGTGCTTCTGACAGCTGCGGCGCTGCTTCTGGGCGGACTGTATTTGTATCGTCACGCCCGGATTCAGGAAAATCCGACTCACGGCGTGCTGGTTCTGCGGGAGGTCTGGTGAAAATAATATGGGAACGACGCTTTATATTCAGACGGATAGAAATGTAAAGGTGACGAAGGAGAAGGTGCTGCTCGGAGAGATTGCCGTGCTGAGCTGTTCGGATTCCAAGGTGCTGAACCGCAATCTGGCCCGCCAGGTGGCCATGCTGCCCAAGGGAAAATACGGGCGGTATACTATGTCGGCGATAGATCTGGTGAAAGCCGTATCAGAAGCGGAGGAAAACGTGGATGTTACGCATATGGGAGAAGCGGATTTTGTCATCACATTTGAGGATCCCGCGAAAAAGAACGGAGCTGTCAGCGTACTGAAAACAGTTCTGGTAAGTCTGGTAGCTTTCTTCGGAATGGGTTTTTCCATTATGACCTTTCATACGGACGTGGATGTGGCAGGGCTGTTTGAAAAAATATATGAGCAGTTTACCGGGAATCCTTCATCCGGATTCACAGTGCTGGAGGTTATGTATTCCGTTGGGATCGGAATCGGTGTGGTTTTCTTCTTCAATCATTTCGGACGGCGGAGAATTACGGAGGATCCTACGCCCATGGAGGTGCAGATGCGGCTGTATGAGGATGATGTGGATTCTACTGTCATCGAACAGGAGCGGAGGAAGGAGAAGAGATAGATGTGGCAGCAGGTTGCGATGGGGCTTCTGGGGCTGTGTGCCGGCTTTGCGGTGGCGAGCGGGGCTGTGGCGCTGGTGATTGGGCTTGGGATTATTCCCAGGTATGCAGGCGTCACCAGAACGCCGGGACGGATTCTGTGGTATGAGGACTGCTGCATGCTGGGTACAGTGCTGGGAACGCTGGCCTATTTTTGGCAGGGGGCAATTCCTCTGGGAGTGCCGGGACTGGCTTTGTACGGCATCTTTTCCGGCATTTTCCTGGGCAGCTGGGTGATTGCTCTGGGCGAGGTGGTGGACATTTTTGCCATTCTCGCAAGGCGTGTGGGGCTGACGCGGGGCCTGCCCTGGGTAATATTATGCATGGCCATCGGAAAGACGCTGGCTTCTCTGCTGTTTTTCTGGCGGGGCTGGTTTTGAAAAAGCCTACAGGGGCCTTTGGGGCGGTTTCCATTTTTCCTGAATGGTGGTACAATTGGGAAAACGGACTGGCCGACGGAGAGTCAGCCAGAGGACGGAAGAGCGGAAAGAAGGTGGAGGCTGTGGCGATATGGAATCCGTGGCACGGCTGTCATAAAATCAGTCCCGGATGTCAGAACTGTTATGTGTATCGGCGGGATGCGCAGTTTGACAAGGACAGCAGTGTCGTGAACCGGACATCGTTTTTTGATCTGCCGCTTCGGCGTGACAGGAAAGGGTTTTATAAGCTTCAGCCGGAGCAGGGTACAGTTTATGTCTGCATGACGTCAGACTTTTTTCTGCAGGAAGCGGATGAGTGGCGCCCGGAAGCGTGGGCTATGATGAGGGAAAGAAAGGATCTGAGCTTTGTAATTATTACTAAAAGAATCCACCGTTTTCTCCAATGCATTCCAAAGGACTGGAACGAGGGCTATGAGAATGTGGCTATTCAGTGCACCTGTGAAAATCAGGAAATGGCAGACTACCGTCTGCCGCTGCTGCTTCAGGCCCCCATCCGGCATCGGTCTGTTATACATGAGCCTATGCTCG
>DVJR01000148.1 GCA_018716575.1 Candidatus Scatomonas merdavium
CAGCATCTCCTTCACTTCCCGCCCGGTGGCCTGTTCCAGCGCCTTCCGGTAATAGAAGAGCTGACGCCCGTATTTCTCCGCCAGATCCCTGCCATCCCGGCTGTACACCTTATCCGTCTTGTAGTCCACGATCACATACCGGTCTTCCTCTTCGAAATAAGCATCGATAATTCCCTGCACAAGCACGGTGCCCTGCTCCGCCTGCCAGTCGGAACGAAGCTCCAACGCAGGAACCGCCAGAGAAAAAGGCTGTTCCCGCCAGAGCCTCCCCGCCTGTGCGGCTGCCGTCATCCGCCTGCCCACGGGAGATTCCAGAAAATGCCTGATATCCCGGAGATCTACGCTGGCCGCCGACACCGCATCCAGCTTCCCGTCCCGGATCATTCCATCGAGCTGCTTCCGCAGATTCTCCGCTAATATGGGATAACCCTGTTCTGCCTGACTTTCCTGCGGCCGCAGGACATCCTGTGGAATCCCGCAGTAATCCAGACATTCCAGAACCCGGTGATAGGCCGTGCCCCTGGCGGCCCCTTCCGCTTCCTCTCCGCCTTCCTGCCGCATAAATCTCGGAATATAGGGAATGATCTCCGGCTCCTCGTACACCCGGAATCCGGCCTCTTCCTCCTGTTCCGTTCCCGGATCTCCGGCCCGCTTCAGTTCGGACACCGTCATCTTGGCCGGAATGGCGGCCAGATGTTCGTATGGATAACGGTAGGTTTCCTTCCGCCGCAGAAATTCGGTGATTTCTCCGTCCGGATTTTCCCGGACTGCCGTCTCCAGCCGTTCCAGGGCCAGCTCCTTCCCAGCCTGGTACTCCATCTGGGACAGGGTCATCCGCGCCGGCGTCAGCACCTGTATCCGGATGGGCGGCGCTTCCGCCTCGCTGTCATAAGGCCACCCTGCGGCCGGCTCCGCCGCCCCTTCCGCCATATGGTACAGCGGCGCAAAGCACCGGCTCCTGGATAATGCCGCCAGAATCCAGTCCAGAAAGCTCCTGGCCGACGCCAGCTGCCCGTAGGGGAGCCCGGCGGCCCAGGCCGTCTGCCAGACCGCATATCCGCTGACCTTCTTTTCCAGATCACTCGTCACAGCCGTCAGAATCAGCTTTTCCTTCGCACGGGTCATGGCTACGTACAGCACGCGCAGCTCTTCTCCCAGCAGCTCCTTTTTCATCGTCTGCCGGACCGCTTGCTTAAAGACCGTCGGTTTCCGGACGCGCTTTTCCGTATCCACCGCGTCCAGTCCGATGCCAAGCCCCGCGTGAAGCAGCACGGCGCTGTTCAGATCCATCTGATTGAATTCCTTGCCCAGACCCGACACGAAAACCACCGGAAATTCCAGGCCCTTGCTCTTGTGAATGGTCATAATCCGCACCGTATCCGCCGTCTCGCCGTACAGGCTCACCTCGCCGCAGTCCACCTGGTACTGTTTCAGCTGCTCCACGTACCGCAGGAAATGAAACAGCCCGTGGTAGCTGGTTTTCTCATAGCTGACCGCTTTTTCCACCAGCATGTTCAGGTTGGCCTCCCTCTGCTCACCGCCCGGCATGGCGGCCGCCCAGGCGCCGTATCCCGTCTCCTCCAGAATCCGGCGTATCACCTGGTGAACCGGCGTATCCGACAGGCTGCCCCGCAGGCCTTCCAGCTGCTCCCGAAACGCTCTCAGCTTTCTCCGCAGGCCTTCCTCTTCCCCGGTTTCCTCATAGGCCGCTGCCGCCTCATACATGGAGGCTTCCGGGCTGTGGCAGCGCACCAGCGCCAGCTCCCGGTCCGTGCAGCCCACGATGGGCGACCGGAGAATGGCGGTAAACGGAATATCCTGCCGGGGGTTGTCGCAGATCTGCAGATAATTCAGAACCGTCTCCACCTCCGGCGCGGAAAAATAGCCGGTTTTGGACGTGGCGTGAGCGGGGATGCCCTCGCTCAGAAGCACCCGCACGAAATTTTCCGCCCAGCCGCTGGCTGAGCGCAGCAGCACCACGCAGTCCCGGTACTGCAGGGGCCGGAACCCGCCCGCGTCCCTGTCCGCCACCTCCGCATGCCCCACCAGGCTGCGGATTTTCTGGGCCACGGCCAGGGCTTCCGCCTCTATCATGGCCGTCTGGCTTCTGTCGTCGTCAAATTCCGGCGATTTTCTGTCGATCAGCAGCACTTCTGTCTCCGGAAAGGACGCATCCTCCGGCTCCGGGTACTTCGCTCCCAGATGGAGCGCCGCCGCGTCGTCATAGGCCAGTCCGCCCAGCTCCGGCCGCATGATCTGGCCGAAAAAGAAATTCACCGTATTCACCACCTGGCTCCGGCTCCGGAAATTCTGGCTGAGATCGATCCGGCGGCAGTTCTCCTCTCCCGACCGGTAGCTGTTGTATTTTTCCAGAAACAGCTCCGGCCTGGCCTGCCGGAAGCTGTAGATGGCCTGCTTCATATCCCCAACCATAAAGCGGTTGTACACGCCTCTTCCGGTTCCGGCCACCGCCTCCAGCAGATATTCCTGCACGTAGTTGCTGTCCTGGTATTCGTCGATCATGATTTCCGCAAAATGCTCCGACAGCTCCCGGGCCGCGTCCGTGCGCTCCCATCCCTCCGGCGTGCGCTTCAGCAGAATCTCCAGGGCAAAATGCTCCAGATCCGAAAAGGACAGCACGTTTTTCCGGCGTTTTCTGGCTGAAAATTCCTCCATAAACCGCCCGGCCAGCCGCACCAGCTCTTTTACGTGGAGCCGGCAGACGGCCAGCTCCTTCAGAATCTCTTCCGGGCTGTCCGCGAAATGCTTTTTCAGATCGTCCAGCGCTTTCTTCAGGGCATTTCTGTTTTCTCCCACCCGCTTTCTGACGGCGGGATCTTCGTCCGGAGATTTCTTCGGGGACAGCGACGCGAATTTCAGCTTCTGAAAAGCCTCGTACAGCTCCCGGTAGCCGCTGCTTCTGCACAGATTCCGCACCAGCTCCAGATCCTCTGTCACCTGCGGCAGATATGCCTTCGGCCCGCCGGGGCCCTCCGCCAGCTTCAGATTTTCTCCCGCCTGCTCCGCCGCCCCGGCCAGCAGCCGTTTCGCCTCGTCCGCAACGGCCCGCAGCCATTCTGTCTGCTCCAGCTCTTCCACCGTCTCCACGCTGTAGACCCGCTCGCAGCCCTCCAGCCATTCCTCCGGCCACGGATCGCTGTCGGCAAACCGGTAAACCTTTTTGATCAGCTCTTCCAGCCAGCGGTCCTCCCTGCCCGCCGCGAAAGCGTCCGTAAAATCCAGAAATTCTGCCCGGCCCTCCGCGTGCTCCTCCTCCAGCATATCCTTCAGCGCATCGCCCATCATGAGCTTCAGCTCATTTTCATCGGCAATCCTGTAGCCGGGATCCAGGCTGATCCTGTGAAAATAGTTCTGGATCACATAGGTACAGAACCCGTGTATCGTGCTGATCTGCGCGTGATCCAGCAGAATGCCCTGGCGCTGCAGATGCTCGTTGTCCGGCTCTTTCGCCAGCCGCTCCTCCAGAGCTTTGCCAATCCGCTCCCGCATCTCTCCGGCGGCCGCCTTTGTGAAGGTCACCACCAGCAGCCGGTCGATATCGATGGGATTCACAGGATCTGTGACTCTGGAAAGAATCCGCTCCACCAGCACCGCCGTCTTGCCGGAGCCGGCTGCGGCGCTGACCAGAAGGTTCCTGTCCCGGAGGGCGATGACCTGTTCCTGTTCTTCCGTCCATTTTACTGCCATTCTTCCGGAACCTCCTTTCTCCCTTCCGCGTCCGTCTCTGCCATACGCTGCAGCAGCTCTTCCTCCGGCAGCTCTTTGATCCGTCTTCGTACATATCCCGGAATCCTTTCATCAAACCCGCAGATTCCGTGATAGGGACAGTACGTGCAGCTGTCTGTCTTTTTCAGAACCGCCGGAGAGACTTCCGCCGCCCCGTCCAGAATCCGGCGGCCCAGCTCCCGGATTTTCCGGTCCGCGTACCGCTGGATGACCTCGAAGGTTTCTTTTCCGGCGGCTCTGGAACGTTTGCTTATGCTCCCGTCCCTGTTTCTTCCCACGGAAATCACATTTGAGGTTTCGCCGGGCCCCACCGTATGGTCCAGCAGGCCGACCACCTCTTCTTCCTGCCGGGAGAGTCCGTTCAGCCGCAGCTCGCCCAGCCGCAGCTCCGGATCGGCCGCAGCCTCCAGCGTATCCGTTTTCAGATACGGATCGTCGATGTGATAATAATAGATGCCCGCGGGCTCCACCGCCAGCTCCGGATGCTTCTTCTGCTCCAGCTCCACAGCCGCATTCAGATAGACCACCAGCTGGAGCTGCAGCCCGCAGTACAGCGCCTGCAGGTTCAGAGCAGTCTGGCCGGTCTTGTAATCGATCACCCGCACATAGAGCTTTCCCTCCGATTCACAGACGTCCAGCCTGTCGATGCGCCCCCGGAGACGGATCTGCTCCTCTTCTGACAGCGAAAGGTTGATGGACTGGAGCTGTTCCCGCTCCGCAAAGGAAAGTTCGATGCCCTCCGGCTCGAAGGAGCCCTTCCGGAGCTGTTCCTGCAGCGCCCAGGCCGTGCAGTACAGAATGCTTCTGGCCCGGCTGATGAGCCAGGTATTCCGCCGGCTGCTGTGCAGGATCGTATTGCCGTAATCGTGAACAATCTCTTCCAGCGCTTCGTCGATCAGGCCGTCTCTCTGCTCTTCCGCAAGCTCCGTCCAGCGCAGCTTCCGTTCCGTCACCTTCCGGGCAAAGCGCTCCAGGGTTTCGTGCATGATATTTCCCATATCCGCGGCGTTGAATTCGTATTTCTCCCGTTCCCGCAGCAGCAGCCCGTATTTCAGGAAATGCGCGAAGGCGCAGGACGCGAACTGCTCCAGGCGGGTGGCGGAGCCGTTCAGCACCGGCCCGTAGAGAGCCCTGGCCGCCGCCCGGCTGATGCCTGTCTGGGGATTTTCGAAGAAAACAGCCTGCATCAGACGGTCCAGCTCTTTTTTCCGGTTTTCATCCTTTTCATACCAGCGGTACAGCTCCGGAAATCCGTCCTGCACCCTGTCCGTCCGAATGGAACGCAGCCCTTCCAGAAACAGGTCAAGCCCGCCCGCCGCCGTCTCCAGGCGGTCCAGAACCGTCCGCTCTGTCTCCAGCTTTCGGATTCGGACATCCGGAAACAGCTTCGTAATCACGCCGATCAGATAAGAGGGCATCCGTGCCCCCTCTCCCGCGTCCGCCCGGCTGTAGGAGAGGTACAGCCTGTCCGACGGCTTCGTCAGGCTCAGATACAGATAAAAGCGCTGCCGGTACATTTCCTCCCGGGCCGTGGGCGACAGGGTAATCTCTCTTTCCTGCAGATATTCCCTGTCGGCCTCCGACAGAATCCCGGCGCCGGAAACCCTTTTGGGAATGATGCCCTCATTGACGCCCACCAGAAACAGCACTTTTACATTTTTCAGACGGGTTCTCTCAATATCGCCCACCAGCACCTGGTCGCCGCCGGGGGGAATGACTCCCACCCGCATCTCCCGGAAGCCGGCCTCCAGAATCTGCTGATAGGCGGTGAGACCCGTCTTTTCGCCGCCCAGCACTTCCGTCATCTTGTCCAGCAGATCCATGACAATCCGGTAAATCTGGGCATATTCCCGGGCCAGTGCCGCTTCGCCGCCGTTCCGGAGCTTCTCCTCCCTCTCCTTCAGCTTCCGCTGTACGTCGTGGCGGACGATAAACCGGTACAGCACCTCCGTCCTGCGCTCCGCCGGGGCCATTCTCTCCTTGATGCCGTCCAGAAATTCCTCCGTCTCCTG
>DVJR01000149.1 GCA_018716575.1 Candidatus Scatomonas merdavium
CCGGAATCCCGCAGGTACGCATGCTCCGGCCCGATGCCCGGATAGTCCAGCCCGGCGGAAATAGAGTACACCGGGGCGATCTGTCCGAATTCGTCCTGGCAGAAATAGGATTTCATGCCGTGAAAGACGCCCGGAGTCCCCGCCGCCATGGTGGCCGCGTGCTTTCCGGTTTCCACGCCGCGCCCGGCCGCCTCGCATCCGATGAGCTTCACGCCTTCATCCTTTATGAAATGATAGAACATACCCATGGCATTACTGCCGCCTCCCACGCAGGCCAGCACCGCCGCCGGCAGCTTTCCTTCTTTTTCCAGGATCTGCTGCCGCGCCTCTCTGGAAATCACGGACTGAAAATCCCGGACGATGGTGGGGAAGGGATGCGGGCCCATGACGGAGCCCAGCACATAATGGGTATCCTCCACTCTGCAGGCCCACTCCCGCATGGTCTCGTTGACCGCATCCTTCAGGGTCTGAGTGCCGCTGGTCACCGGATGCACCTTCGCGCCCAGAAGCTCCATGCGGTAGACATTCAAAGCCTGGCGCTCGGTATCCTCTTTTCCCATGAAGATCTCGCATTCCATTCCCATCAGCGCCGCCGCCGTGGCCGTGGCCACGCCGTGCTGTCCCGCTCCGGTCTCGGCGATGACGCGGGTTTTCCCCATTTTTTTCGCCAGCAGCACCTGCCCCAGCACGTTGTTGATCTTGTGAGAACCGGTGTGATTCAGATCCTCCCGCTTCAGATAGATCTTCGCGCCGCCCAGATCTTCCGTCATCTTTTCCGCGTAATACAGAAGCGAAGGCCGCCCCGCGTAGTTATCCAGCAGGCTTTTCAGCTCCGCGTTAAATTCCGGATCGCGCCTGTAGTGCTCGTACTGCTCCTCCAGACGTATCACCTCGTTCATAAGAGTTTCCGGAATGTACTGTCCTCCGAACTCTCCGAATCTTCCTTTAGACATTTCTTATCCTCCTGATGCATATTCTGATTTTCTCCGGGTCTTTCACCCCGTCCGTCTCCAGTCCGCTGTTCAGATCCACCGCAAAGGGCCGGAACTGCCGGACCGCTTCTTCCACATTGTCCGGCGTAAGGCCTCCGGCCAGAAAACAGCGCGCTCCCAACTGTTCCCTCAGCTCCGGCGCTCCTTCCCGGTCAAAAGTCTCTCCGCCACCTGAAGCCTCCGGACGCCCGAATGACCGGCAGCCGTCCAGCAGCTTCCAGTCAAACGTCTGTCCGCTTCCGCCGGCGCCGTTGTCCAGCAGGATATAATCCGCTTTGCTGGCGGCGGCCCGCTCCAGCTCCTCCGGCCCTCTGACGGAAAATGCCCGGATCACCGGAGCCCGCGTCAGCTCCCGCAGACGCTTCAGATACGCCTCCGTCTCGTGACCGTGAAGCTGTATCAGTTCAATCACTCCGGCCTCCGCCAGCTCCGCCGCTGCTTCCGGAGGCGCATCCACGAACACGCCCACAGCCGTTATTTCCGGCGCCAGCAGCCGCTTCAGCTCTGCCGCCTGCTCTGCTGTGACGCACCGGGGACTTTTTTCTGCGAAAATGAAGCCGCAGTAATCGGGCCTGTAACGGTTCACCGCCTCTATATCGCAGGGGCGGCTGAGCCCACAGATTTTGATTTTTGTCATATTGCTTCCTCATCACCTTTCGCCGCGGCATTCCGCCCGCAGCTCTTCCAGTTTTGCTTTTTTGTCGGGACAGCGCATCAGCGTTTCTCCGATCAGCACCGCATCCGTTCCATTCCGGTAAAGCCGTCCCACGTCCTCCGCCGTGCGGATACCGCTCTCGGAAACAGAAATCTTACCCCCGGGAATCCGTTTCTTCAGCCGCAGGGAATTGCTCACATCCACTTCAAAGGTCCGCAGATCCCGGTTGTTGACACCGATGATCTCCGCACCGGCCCGGACAGCCTGCTCCACCTCCCTTTCATCGTGGGTTTCCACCAGAGCCGACAGGCCCAGGCTGCGGGCAACCGCCAGATATTCCCGTACCTCTCCTTCCGACAGCAGCGCACAGATCAGCAGTACCGCGCCGGCCCCCAGCAGCTTCGCTTCGTAGATCTGATAGGGATCCACCGTAAAATCCTTTCTCAGCACCGGAATCTTCACGGCCGCCGCAATTTCCCGCAGATATTCGTCGCTCCCCAGGAATTGTTCCGGCTCCGTCAGCACGGATATGGCCGCCGCGCCGGCCTTTTCATACTCTCTGGCGATCTCCAGATAGGGAAAATCCCCGGCGATCAGGCCCTTTGACGGCGACGCCTTTTTCACCTCGCAGATGAAAGACATGCCGGGCGACCGCAGGGCCTCCGCAAACGGAAAACCCGTATCGTTTCCCAGGCCTTCCGCTTCCCGGCGGATCTCCGCCAGAGACCTTTTCTTTTTTGCTTCTTCTACTCTTCTTCTGGCTCCGTCAGCCAGCCGTTCCAGAATCATACCGTTTTCTCCTCACATCCGTTTCCGCAGGCAGTCATATCTGATTGCTCAGGGTGATAAACGCCTCCATCTGCTCCCTGGCTTTTCCGCTGTCGATCAGCTCCTGCACCTGCACCACCGCGTCCTCCATAGAAATGCCTTTCGTGATATGCAGAGCCGCCGCGGAATTTAATACCACCGCGTTGCGCTTCGGCCCTTTCTCCCCGTTCAGAATCCGCCGGGCGATCTCCGCATTTTCCTCCGGCGTTCCGCCCGTCAGCTCTTCCTTCCGGCAGCGCTCCATACCGAACTGCTCCGGGGTCAGCACGTAAGAGGCGAACTCCTTCTCCCGCACCTCGCAGACCGTGGTGGGCGAGCTGGCGGATATTTCATCCAGACCGTCCTGGCCGAACACCACCATTGCTCTGGTCACGCCCAGATTCCGCAGCACCCGGGCCAGAGGCTCCACCAGCCCTTCCTCATAGACGCCCATCAGCTGCATGGACGCGCCTGCCGGATTGGTCAGCGGCCCCAGGATATTGAACACCGTCGGAATCGGCAGCTCTCTCCGCACCGGAGCCACATATTTCATGGAGAGATGGTAATTCTGCGCGAACATAAAGCAGATA
>DVJR01000150.1 GCA_018716575.1 Candidatus Scatomonas merdavium
GAAGTGCCCGCACCGCTGGTTCGCTTTCTGGAATTTGTGAAGGCGGATCTCCCGGAATCGGAGAAGGACTTTGGCGATGCGTTTATCGGCAGGCTTCAGGACAGTATCCGGCATATCAGGACCAGCCGGGAGATGGGAGAGCATTATATGTGGTTGGAATTGGCATTACGCGATGAAAGAATTGCCGGAAGAGCTGAAGGAAGAGCCGAGGGAAAAGCAGAAGGAAGAGAAGAAGGGAAGGCCGAGGGAAAAGCCGAGGGTAAGGCAGAAGCCGTACTGGAGCTTTTGAGTGATCTCGGAGAAGTTCCCGAATCGTGGAAGGGGCGTATTCTGGCGGTTCAGGATGGCGCGGTTCTGCGGAAGCTGCTGAAAGCGGCTGCCCGCGCGGAGAGCCTGGAATCCTTTGAAAAGCTGTCCGGGCCGTTTTAATCATTTCTATATTATCTAAGTTCTATCATCCGTCAGGGCGTTTTCTGCCCTGACAGGATACAGTATCAGGCCGTTTCGGCCAGAACCCAGTTTTATAACAGAGGAATTCTATTTCTGACTATGTATTCGCAGATTCTGAAATGCAGCTCTGCAATTCGTCTGGAGTTCACCCTGAAATCCGGCCCTGCAATCCATTTCCACCGCGCCTGAAATGCGCCCTGAAATGCGTCCGAAGAAAAAATAAAAAAAGGGCTTGCATTTTCAAGGAACATCAGGTATAATACATCGTGTTGTACGAAATTGGGCTATCGCCAAATGGTAAGGCAACGGACTCTGACTCCGTCATTTCCTGGTTCGAATCCAGGTAGCCCAGTAGCAAAAGCCGTTGCAGACAATGCAATGGCTTTTTTGGTATCTGTAACACATTTGAGAGAAAGCTGCGGTTTCCGCGGCAGGGAGGGAAAGATGAAGTATTCTTTTGCCGGAAGAATCCGGTACAGTGAAATCGACGAGAGCGGGCGGCTGTCGTTGTACAGTCTGATTAATTATTTCCAGGACTGCAGCAATTTCCATGCGGAGGACCGGAACGTGGGCCTGACCTGGACCAGGGAGAACCATGCGGCATGGATTCTGGCAGGCTGGCAGATTCAGGTACGGTCTTATCCGGCTATGGGTGATCCGGTGGTGACCAGCACCTGGGCTTATGGATTCCGGAACTGCGTTGGCTACCGAAACTATGCCATGGAGACGCCGGAGGGAGAGGTGATTGCGCTGGCCAATTCTGAATGGGTGCTGATGGATGTGGAGACCGGCAGACCGATAAAGGTCTCGCAGGAGCTGGCGGAAGCCTACGGTGTGGAGCCGGAGCTGAAGCTGCAGGAGGATTTCGGCCCCCGGAAGATTCAGGTGCCGGAGAGCGGCCGGGAGATGGAGGATTTCCGGATACAGGATTATCATCTGGACACGAACCATCATGTGAACAATGGCCAGTATGTGCGGATGGCTCTGGGCTGCCTGCCGGGAGATTTCCGGACGGGCAGGCTCCGGGCAGAATATAAGATGCAGGCACGTCTGGGCGACCGGATTTTCCCGCGGGTGACAGAGCTGGAGGACGGGTATCTGGTGACGCTGAACGATGAAAAGGGAAATCCCTATTTCATCGGAGAATTAAAACGGTGAGGACGGAAAATCATGTTGGAATTGGGAAAGAAACAGCTGCTGACAGTTGTAAAAAAAGTGGATTTCGGCGTGTATCTGTCGGAAAAGGGCGCCGACTCGGAAAAGAAGGAGGAGCGGGTGCTGCTTCCGGCCAGGCAGGTGCCGGAGGGCGCCGCGGAGGGCACGGAGCTGGAAGTGTTCCTGTATAAGGATTCTATGGACAGGCTCATCGCCACCACCCGGACGCCGAAGCTGTGTGTGGGAGAGACGGCGGTGCTTCCTGTGGCAGAGACCGGGCGAATAGGAGCCTTTCTGGAATGGGGGCTGGAGAAGGATCTTCTGCTGCCCTTCCGGGAGCAGACGGGAAAGGTATCTCCCGGCGATGAGGTGCTGGCCGCTCTGTACGTGGACAAGAGCGGGCGGCTCTGCGCTACTATGAAGGTCTATCATTATCTGAAGACAGATTCTCCCTATACAGCCGGGGATTCCGTGGAAGGGCGCGTCTATGAGATCAGCAAAAATTTCGGCGTGTTCGTGGCGGTGGATGACTGCTACTCGGCTCTGATCCCCAGGCAGGACGCTCAGGGGAGCTTCCGCGTGGGGCAGAAGCTTCAGCTTCGCGTGACGGAGGTGCGTGCGGACGGCAAGCTGACTGTGACGGCCAAGCAGAAGGCATATCTGCAGCTCCATGAGGATGCGGCACTGGTCAGGGAAGCCCTGCGGCGTATGGGCGGCCGGTTGAATTTTGACGATAAAGCGTCGCCGGAAAAGATCAATCAGGAGCTGGGGCTGTCCAAGGCTGCTTTTAAACGGGCGGTGGGCCATCTTTTGAAGGAACAGGAAATCCGTCTGGAGAAGGGCGGAATCACACTGAATCATATTGCTTCACAGAAGCCGCTGTGATATACTTGTATACAGCATTCGCCGGAGCAGTGACTTCGGCTGAACAGGGCGGCTGCCCGCAGGAGAAAATCGAGGAGGAACCCTTAATTGGATTCGCTGGACTATTATGAACGGTATGCCATACCGTATTATGAACAGACTATAGATCTGGACATGTCGGAAGTAATGAGGCCCTTTATTGAGCTGATGCCGGAAGGGGCCGAGGTGCTGGATCTGGGCTGCGGCTCCGGAAGAGATACGGTGGCGCTGGAGGAGCAGGGCTATCTGGTGACGGCTATGGACGGAGCCAAACGGATGTGTGAGCTGGCGGAGATCTATACGGATCGGGACGTTCTGCATCTGACTTTTGAGGAAATGGATTTCGACGAGGTGTTTGACGGCATATGGGCCTGCGCTTCTCTGCTGCATGTTCCTTCGGATGAGATGCCGGCTATTATGGGAAAGGTGCTGGCGGCGTTAAAGCCCGGCGGCGTTCTGTATTTTTCTGTCTATGAAGGAGACAGGGACGGCATGTACGGAGGGCGCTATTACTGCGATTATACGAGGGCGGGAATCCGGAAGCTGATGATGCAGTTCGACTGTGCGGAGATTCTGGATATCTGGACGACAGATGATGTACGCCAGGATAAGGCGGACCGGCAGTGGCTGAATGTACTGGTGAGGAAGGAAGAGCTATGAGTTTTGCACACCTGCACGTCCATACAGAGTACAGTCTGCTGGACGGTTCCAACAAAATAAAAGAATACGTTGCCCGGGTAAAAGAGCTGGGCATGAACAGTGCAGCCATTACAGACCACGGGGTGATGTATGGCTGTATTGATTTTTATAAAGCCGCGAGGGAAGCGGGCATCAATCCGGTTCTGGGGTGCGAGGTCTATGTGGCGCCCGCGTCCCGGTTTGACCGGGAGCCCGGAAGCGGAGAGGAAAGATATTACCATCTGGTGCTGCTGGCGGAAAACAACCAGGGCTATGCCAACCTGATGAAAATCGTATCCCGGGGATTTGTGGAGGGCTTTTACTACAAGCCCCGCGTGGATCTGGAGCTGCTGGAGGAGTACCATGAGGGAATCATTGCCCTGTCTGCCTGCCTGGCCGGCGAAGTGGCCCGGAATCTGGAGCGGGGGCTGTACGAAGAGACGAAGAAGGCGGCTCTGCGGTATGAGGGAATTTTCGGAAAAGGAAACTTTTTCCTGGAGTTGCAGGATCACGGCATACCCGCGCAGCAGACTGTCAATACCGGGTTACTGCGGCTCAGCCAGGAGACAGGCATCGAGCTGGTGGCTACCAACGACGTTCATTATACCTATGCGGGAGATGCGGGAGCACACGATATTCTGCTGTGCATACAGACGGGAAAAAAGCTGACCGATGAAAACAGAATGCGCTATGAGGGCGGCCAGTATTACGTTAAATCGCAGGAAGAGATGGAACAGCTTTTCCCCTATGCTCTTCAGGCACTGGAAAATACTCAGAAAATCGCAGACCGCTGTCATGTGGAGATTGAATTCGGCGTGACTAAGCTGCCGAAATATGACGTTCCTGAGGGCTATACTTCCTGGGAATATCTGGTGAAGCTTTGCCGTGAGGGCCTGGAGGAGCGTTACAGCCCGGTGACGGCAGAGCTGCGGGAGCGGCTGGACTATGAGCTGAATACCATCCGGACTATGGGATACGTGGATTATTTTCTCATTGTCTGGGATTTTATCAAATACGCCAGGGACAATGATATCATTGTGGGACCGGGGCGGGGCAGCGCCGCGGGCAGTCTGGTATCCTATACGCTGGGCATTACCCAGCTGGACCCCATGCGCTACAGTCTGCTGTTTGAGCGGTTTCTGAATCCGGAGCGGGTGTCCATGCCGGATATCGACGTGGATTTCTGCTTTGAGAGGCGCCAGGAGGTCATCGACTACGTGGTGCGGAAATATGGCAAGGACCGGGTGGTACAGATCGTCACCTTTGGTACGCTGGCAGCCCGGGGTGTGATCCGGGATGTGGGGCGTGTACTGGATCTGCCTTACGCTCAGGTGGATTCCATTGCCAAAATGGTACCCAATGAGCTGAATATTACTATCGACAAAGCGCTGACTATGAGCCAGGAGCTGCGGAAGGCCTATGAAGAGGATGATCAGATTCACCATCTGATTGATATGGCCAGAAGGCTGGAGGGCCTGCCCAGGCATACCTCCATGCACGCTGCCGGCGTGGTAATTTCCCAGAAGCCGGTGGACGAGTACGTGCCTCTGTCCCGTGCGGCGGACGGCACGATCACCACTCAGTTTACCATGACGACGCTGGAGGAGCTGGGCCTTCTGAAGATGGATTTCCTGGGGCTCCGGACTCTGACGGTGATCCAGAACGCCCAGAAGCTGGCCGAAAGAAGCAGCGGCCATGAGATTGATATGATGGCTATTGACTTTAATGACCAGAATGTGCTGGGCATGATCGGCTCCGGAAAATGCGAAGGCGTATTTCAGCTGGAGTCCGCGGGCATGAAAAGCTTCATGAAAGAGTTAAAGCCCAAAAGCCTGGAAGATATTATCGCCGGTATTTCTCTGTACCGGCCGGGCCCCATGGATTTTATTCCTCAGTATATCAGGGGCAAAAACAATCCGGGGAGCATACACTATGACTGTCCCCAGTTAAAGCCTATTCTGGAGCCTACGTATGGCTGTATCGTCTATCAGGAGCAGGTTATGCAGATCGTCCGGGACCTGGCGGGCTATACCCTCGGCAGGAGTGACCTGGTGCGCCGGGCTATGTCCAAGAAGAAGGCGGCGGTTATGGAAAAGGAGCGCCGGAATTTCGTCTACGGCAACCCGGAGGAGGGCGTACCCGGCTGTATTGCCAGGGGAATTGATGAACAGACGGCCAATAAAATCTATGATGAAATGACGGATTTTGCAAAATACGCTTTTAATAAATCCCATGCGGCGGCCTATGCGATTGTGTCCTATCAGACGGCATGGCTGAAGTATTACTATCCGGTGGAATTTATGGCGGCGCTGATGACCTCCTGCATCGACAATCCGGGAAAGGTATCGGAATATATTCTGAACTGCCGGCAGATGGGCATAGAGATACTGCCGCCGGATATCAACAAAAGCGAAGGAGTATTTTCTGTGGAGGGAGGAAAAATCCGCTATGCTCTGTCGGCCATCAAGGGAATCGGCAAGCCGGTCATGGAAGCAGTCACCGCTGAACGGGAGGCGGGCGGCCCATATACCGGGCTCCGGGATTTCTGCGAGCGTTTAAGCGGCAAGGAAATTAATAAGAGAACGCTGGAGAATTTTATCAAATCCGGGGCGTTCGACGGACTGGGCGGCACCCGGAAGCAGTTCCTGCAGATTTATACCCTGGTGCTGGACCAGGTGAACCAGGAAAAAAAGAATTCTCTGACTGGTCAGATGAGTCTGTTTGACCTGATGAGCGAGGAAACCAGGGAGGCCTACGATATCCGGCTTCCCGATGTGGGGGAATTTGATAAGGAACAGAAACTGGCCTATGAAAAAGAAGTGATCGGCGTTTATATCAGCGGTCATCCGCTGGAAGAATATGAGGAGCGCTGGCGAAAATGTGTATCTGCCGTTACATCGGATTTTCAGCCGGTAGAAGAAACCGGTTATCCGAAGGTGGCCGACGGCGCAAAAGAAATAATCGGCGGCATGATCACGGATAAAACCATAAAGTATACAAAAAATAATAAGACCATGGCCTTCCTTACAGTGGAGGATCTGGTGGGAACGGTGGAGGTCATCGTATTTCCCAAGGATTATGAGAGAAACGCGGGAGCTCTGAATGTGGACGCGAAGGTGTTCATTGAAGGACGTGTGTCTGCGGAGGAGGAGAAGCCCAGCAAGCTGATTCTGGAGCGGATCTATCCCTTTGACGAGACCCGGAAGGAGCTGTGGATTCAGTTCCCTGACCGGCAGACCTATGAGCAGGAGGTGGCGGAGCTGTATGAGCTGCTCCGGGAGTCGGACGGAAACGACAGTGTGGTTCTGTATATCCGGAAGGAAAAAGCCATGAAGCGGCTTCCGGCCAGCCGGAATGTAAACGCAGGCCAGGAGCTTCTGGAAGTTTTGACGGAACATTACGGGGAAAACAACGTGAAAATTGTAGAAAAGGGCATTGAAAATCGCAGAAAAGGGCATTGAAAATCAGGGAAAAATGAATTAAAATGTTACTGGACATTCAAACCTGGCGACTGTTCCAAGGCGTCGGGACAGAGTATGGAGGAGTGCAGATGGCGACAGAAAGCAAGGTAAAGACAATAGGCGTCCTGACCAGCGGCGGGGATGCTCCGGGCATGAATGCGGCCATTCGTGCGGCAGTGCGCCGGGGACTTGGCCGGGGAGTCCGGATGAAAGGCATTCTCAAGGGCTATGACGGTCTGATGAACGAAGAAATTATAGATATGAGCGCCAAGGACGTTTCGGATACCATCGAGCGGGGCGGGACGATTCTGTATACTGCCCGGTGTGCGGAGATGCGGACTGACGAAGGGCTGCAGAAAGCGGCGGAGACCTGCAGGAAGTTCGGGATCGACGGCCTGGTGGTCATCGGAGGCGACGGCTCTTTTGCGGGCGCGCAGAAGCTGGCAAACCTGGGCGTTAACACGGTGGGCGTTCCGGGTACCATTGATCTGGACATCGCCTGTACGGAATATACCATCGGCTTCGATACGGCGGTCAACACTGCCATGGAAGCCATCGACAAGGTAAGGGATACCTCTACTTCTCATGAACGCTGCAGTATTATAGAGGTTATGGGAAGAAACGCCGGATATATCGCTCTCTGGTGCGGTATTGCCAACGGGGCGGAGGACATTCTGCTGCCGGAGAAATATGACTACGACGAGCAGAAGATCATCAACAACATCATAGAGAACAGGAAAAAGGGCAAGAAGCATCATATCATCATTAATGCCGAGGGAATCGGCCATTCCCAGGCCATGGCAAAACGGATCGAAGCGGCCACGGGTATCGAAACCCGCGCCACGATTCTGGGACACATGCAGAGAGGCGGAAGCCCTACCTGCAAGGACAGAGTGTATGCTTCCATCATGGGTGCCTATGCGGTGGATCTGCTGATCGCCGGCAAGACCAAGAGGGTTGTGGGCTACAAGAACGGCGAGTACGTGGATTTCGACATCAATGAAGCGCTTGCCATGCAGAAGTCGATTCCGGAATATCAATATGAGATCGCAAAAGCCCTTTCTTACAACTATGTAAAATAACAGCGGACAGAATCAGTGCAGGCGGCACGCGGGCAGAACCCAGTGCCGCCTTTTTGTGCGATACGCCCGGAGGCGACCGCCGTGCCGGCGACGCGAAGCCAGTCTCTTGGAGAACGTGCCGGTATCCGACGGGCAGCGGGCATCGCGCAGCTTTGCTGTGAGATGAGCAAAGCATTGCGGTGATCGGACAGGGGGCGGACCTTCCTCTGTCCGATCTGTTTAGTAAAAGCAGGAGGAACAGTATGATTACAAGCAGCAGCAATGGGCAGATAAAGGAGATTTTGCAGCTAAATGCCAGGGGGCGTCTGAGAAAGGAGAAGGGACTGTTTACCGCCGAGGGTGTCAAGCTGTTCCGGGAAGCTCCGCCGGAATTGAGAAAGAAGGTTTTTGTTTCTGATTCTTTTGAAAATGAGCATAAAGAACTGCTGGCAGGGATAAGCTATGAAGTAGTGGAAGACCGGGTGTTCGGACGAATGTGTGATACCCGAACGCCGCAGGGAATCCTGACAGTGCTCCGGATGCCGTCCTATGAACGGGAAGAACTGCTGGGAGCGGCATATAACGGCGGAAAAAACGGAGACGCGGCAGGGGAAGAGCATTCCGGACGGGCGCGGACTCCGCTGGTGCTGGTGCTGGAGGATCTGCAGGACCCCGGCAATGTGGGGACAATTTTGCGGACGGCAGAAGGTGCAGGAGTGACGGGGGTGATTCTGAGCGGACGGTGCGCGGATATTTTTCAGCCTAAGGCGATACGTTCTACCATGGGCTCTATATTCCGGGTGCCCTTTCGAACAGAAGAGAATCTTCCGGAAGCTGTAGAATGGCTGAAGAGCTGCGGGGTGCGGACCTGTGCGGCTCATTTGCGGGGGACTGTTTCCTATGAAAAAGCGGATTATACAGAAGGAACTGCTTTTTTCATAGGAAATGAAGGGAACGGCCTCAGCGATACACTGACAGAAGCCTGTGACTGTCTGGTGAGAATTCCCATGGAGGGCCGTGTGGAATCTCTGAATGCTGCGGTGGCGGCGGCGGTATTGATGTATACAGCCCATATGCAGAGGCATTTATAAAAATGAAAAGCCCGGGGATTGCATATGGATTTGAGGAAAAAGCATTCTTTGTTAAAATTAGCTGACAATATTGGAAGGGCACTTTACGTTTTTGCAAATAAAAGATGAAGAAATCCTTAAATTGTCAGAAGCGCTCGACATATGCATCCATATGCGATAGAATAGGGCGTACATAATACATATAGACGCGGCGGGAGCCGCTTGTCTGATTCAGGAGGGAAATAAAATGAGTGCAAAAAAGCCGACAGGCCGGAAGGAGCAGAAGAAACGCAAAAAAAGAAATGCGCTGATCGCCAAAACGGTTCTGCTGTGCGTTCTGATTGTGGTGCTGTTTGGAGCGATCTGGCTTGTAACAGGAGGAGCAGAACGGATCATCCCGGGAGCCGGGCATTCCGGTTCTTCATCAGTCAGCGCGTCTTCAGACGGCCAGGAGGAGAATTCGCCGACTTCTACAGGGACTCCGACCCAGTCGCCGGAGGATCAGAAGGCAGCGCTGATCAGCCAGGCAGAGGCGAAGGCAGTTCAGTATGACTACGACGGCGCCATCGAGCTGCTGAATACAATTGAAGGAGCCGATCAGGACGCAGATGTGATTACTCTGATCGCGGACTATGAGACTCAGAAGAAAAACCTGGTGGCCACGACGCCGGACAAGGTGACGCATATCTTTTTCCATTCCCTGGTGGTAGATCCGGACAGAGGATTTTCCATGAAGGACGGAGATACGGGCTGGAACAGCGCGACGGCAGGCTTCTGTCAGTGGATGACGACAGTGGATGAATTTAACGCGATTCTTCAGCAGATGTACGACAGAGGCTTCGTTCTCGTTGATCTGGACGATATGATCGAGCGGACTACTGATGAAAACGGGACGGTTCATATTACCGCGAAGAACATCATGCTGCCCCAGGGCAAGACGCCCTTTGTTCTGTCTCTGGACGATCTGAGCTATTACCACAGCTATGACGGACGGGGAACAGCGTCCAAGATGATCATCGGGGACGACGGAAAGCCCACCTGCGAATATGTTCAGGCGGATGGAACCACCGTGGTGGGAGACTATGACTGCGTGCCGATCCTGGATGCCTTTGTAGAAGCCCATCCGGACTTTTCCTACAAAGGAGCCAAGGGCACCATCGCGCTGACTGGCTATAACGGCATTCTGGGATACCGGACGGATTATACGTACCGCGACAGGGTGGATCTGGATAACGATCAGCAGGCGTGGCTGGACGCCCATCCCGATTTCAACTGGGATGAAGAGTGCGCTCAGGCCAAGGCGGTTGCCGAGTGCCTGAAAGCGGACGGATGGAAGTTTGCCAGCCATACCTGGGGCCATATTAAGGTTGGACCCAATGCGTCTCTGGAACAGATTCAGACAGATACGCAGAAATGGAAGAACTACGTGGAGCCGCTGATCGGGGAGACAGATAAGATTATCTTTGCGCACGGCGAAGATCTGGCCAGCTGGAATGAAGATTATGCATCCTCGCCGAAATTCCAGTACCTGAAGAGCCAGGGCTTTAACGTATTCTGCAATGTGGATTCCAGCCAGTATTTCGTTCAGATTGAGGATCAGTTCCTGCGGATGGGACGGCGGAATCTGGACGGTTACCGTCTCTGGGAAGCCGTATATGGAGGCACGGACCGGCTCAGCGACCTGATTGATGCTTCTTCAGTATTTGACGCAAAAAGGCCTACGGATGCGTCGTATTACAGTCTGTAAGAAGAAAATGCCGCTAAAATGCAGCGGCGGGAGGAATAGGCAGAGCAGACAGTTACTCGTGCTGTAAAAGTAAAAAAATTGTGCAATATAACGGGAATGTATAGAGAAGGGAGCGCAGATATTGATGTCTGCGCTCTCTTTCTGCGCCGGCGTATGGAAAAATTTGTCGGCAAGCCAGGGTTGACAAAGAAAAGTAATAGTGATAGAATCGGTCCGTAACAATTCTTAATAAGTTTGTAACAATTGGAGGTATTATGAAACGAAAAGCTACGGGAACTATCGCTGCGTTTGGAGGAGCTCTGGCGCTGACTATTCTTATGACATCGCCGGTGTACGCAGAGACGGTTACGGAAGAGGAGAGTATTAGCGCAATAGATACGGCAGCCTGGACGGACCTGGCTGCGGCTAATGTAAGTACTTATGCCAATGTCAGAGAGGCAGCTTCTGTGGACAGCGCCCGGGTCGGCGTCCTGCTGCCGGGAAGCTTCGCCAGAGTGACGGGCACAGAGGGCGAATGGACGAGGATCAGCTCCGGCAATGTGGAAGGCTACATTCGCAGCGACCTTCTGGTTTTTGGAGAAGAGGCGCGGGTTCATTACCGGAATGTACATGGCTTTGAAGGAACTGTGACGGCCAGCGCATTGAATGTCCGCACTGCTCCGGATCTTACTGCCGGCATACTGGGCACGGAACCCCAGGGTGATGAAGTGAAGATTACCGGAGAAGAGAATGGATGGTATCAGGTGAATTACCAGGGACAGACGGCGTATGTATCGGCAGAGTACATCTCCCCGGAGGAGCCTGATCAGACAGCGCTGACCCTGGACGAGTATCAGCAGCGCCAGGAAGCAGAAGCTGCCGCGGCTCAGGCCCAGAGCGCTGCAGCATCGGTTTCCGGCGGGCAGAGGGCTTCTGTGGGGGCCGGAGAGCTGGATCTGCTGGCGGCTATCATTCATTGCGAGGCTGGCGGCGAGAGCCGTACCGGAAAGGTGGCTGTGGGCGCTGTGGTGCTGAACCGTGTGAACAGCAGCTCTTTCCCGAATACGATTACTGACGTGATTTATCAGAGCGGACAGTTTTCGCCGGTATCCTCCGGAATTCTGGCGCGCACTCTGGCTTCCGGCGTGGATGCCGACTGCTATGAGGCGGCCCGGGCTGCTTTGAACGGAGAGAATCCTGTAGGGGACTGCCTGTATTTTAACAGCGGTTCCGGCAGGGGCATTCAGATCGGAAATCAGCATTTCTATTAATATGGAACAGAGGAAGGACTGCGGCGAAGGCTGCGGCCCTTCTTTTTCTTGTGTTTTTAATTAAAATATAGTATGATGAAACCGTAGTTTGAAGAGCATTCTGATATGGAGGTAAGGGTATGAATCCGGTGATCTGGCTGGTAATCCTGATTGTGCTGCTGGTGATAGAGGTAATCACTCTGGGCCTTTCCACCATATGGTTTGCAGGCGGAGCGCTGGCGTCCTTTATTGCGGCTCTGGCCGGAGCCAACGTGGCGGTGCAGGTTGTGCTGTTTCTGGCGGTGTCTATCATTCTGCTGCTGTTTACGCGCCCTGTGGTCATGAAATACCTGAACAGGAACAAGACGGCTACCAACGCGGACAGTCTGATCGGAGAACAGGCCGTCGTCACGCAGACGATCAATAATCTGATGAGCCGGGGCGAGGTTTTCATCAACGGCATGGCCTGGACCGCCCGGAGCGGCCGGGAGGATGAAGTGATTGAAAAGGACACGGTGGTGCGTATTCTGCGGATTGATGGGGTAAAATTAATCGTAGAGAGGAAAGAGGGGGAATGAGATATGTTCGACATTAACTGGCCGATTGTCATACTGATTATTTTTCTGGTGCTGGTGCTTCTGGTGGTTGCATCCTGCATCAAGATCGTGCCGCAGGCGAAAGCCTTTGTTATTGAACAGCTGGGCGCTTATAAAGTGACCTGGGGAACGGGTCTGCATTTTAAAATTCCATTTATTGAAAGAGTGGCCCGGCGGGTTAATTTAAAGGAGCAGGTGGTGGATTTTCCGCCTCAGCCGGTGATTACAAAGGATAACGTCACCATGCGGATAGATACGGTTGTATTCTTTCAGATTACAGATCCGCGGCTGTTTTGCTACGGTGTGGAAAATCCTATCATGGCTATTGAAAATCTGACGGCGACTACCCTGAGAAATATCATCGGAGAGATGGAACTGGATGAGACGCTGACATCACGTGAGATTATCAATACAAAGATGCGCGCAGCTCTGGATATTGCCACAGATCCCTGGGGTATCAAGGTGAACCGCGTAGAGCTGAAGAATATCATGCCTCCGGCAGCCATACAGGAGGCGATGGAAAAGCAGATGAAGGCTGAGCGTGAGAGAAGAGAGGCTATCCTGATTGCCGAGGGCGAGAAGAAGTCCACAGTTCTGGTGGCAGAAGGGAAAAAGGAATCTGCGATTCTGGACGCGGAAGCGGAAAAACAGGCGGCGATTCTGCGGGCCGAAGCGGAGAAGGAGAAGATGATCCGTGAGGCGGAAGGTGAGGCGGAGGCTATCCTGAAGGTACAGCAGGCCAATGCGGATGGTATCCGGATGCTGAAGGAAGCCGGAGCGGATACATCGGTGCTGACGCTGAAGAGCCTGGAGGCTCTGGGGCAGCTGGCCAACGGTACGGCTACGAAGATCGTGGTTCCCTCTGACCTGCAGGGAATTGCGGGTCTGGCGACGTCGCTGGCGGAAATCGTGAAGGAAAACAATAAGTAAAGCAAAGAAAAATAGAAACACAGACGGAAAGCCGGAAGCCCTATCGCCAATGGAGGCGGGGTTTCCGGCAAAACACGTGTCAGGAGGAATACAGAGATGAATCTAAAAGGACGAAATTTTTTGACGCTGAAGGATTTTACAACGGAGGAAATTATCTATCTGCTGGATCTGGCAGCCGAGCTGAAGGCCAAGAAGAAGAGAGGGGTACCGGTGGATACTCTGAGGGGAAAAAATATTGCGCTGATTTTTGAAAAAACCAGCACCCGTACCCGATGCGCTTTCGAGGTGGCGGCTCACGATCTGGGGATGGGCACGACCTATCTGGATCCGTCAGGCTCCCAGATAGGGAAAAAGGAAAGTATTGAAGATACAGCCAGAGTTCTGGGAAGGATGTTTGAAGGAATTGAGTACCGGGGATACGGCCAGGAGATTGTGGAGGAGCTTGCCCGATATGCGGGAGTTCCGGTCTGGAACGGACTGACCAATGAGGATCATCCCACCCAGATGCTGGCAGATATGCTGACCATTCGTGAGGAGCTGGGCCGTCTGAAGGACGTTCGTCTGGTATACATGGGCGATGCCCGTTACAATATGGGAAACGCACTGATGATCGCCTGTTCCAAGCTGGGTATGCATTTTGTGGCCTGCGCGCCGGAAAAATATTTTCCGGCTCAGGAGCTGGTTGCTCAGTGCGAGGAATATGCTGAGCAGAGCGGCGGCACCATCACTCTGACGGAAAATGTGGTGGCGGCTACCCGGGATGCAGATGTGATCTGCACGGACGTATGGGTGTCCATGGGAGAGCCGGATGAGGTCTGGGAAGAGCGGATCAGGGAGCTGACGCCTTACAAGGTTACGGCAAAGGTAATGGAGAATGCGAAGGAAAGCGCTATTTTCCTGCACTGTCTGCCTTCCTTCCACGATCTGAAAACGAAGATCGGCAAAGATATATATGATAAATTCGGCATTGAGGATATGGAAGTGACCGATGAAGTGTTCCGCTCTCCGCAGTCAAAGGTATTTGAAGAAGCAGAAAACCGGATGCATACCATTAAAGCGGTAATAGCGGCTACCCTGGGAGCGGTATGAATCCTGCAGGGCTGAATACGGAGGAAATTCTGCGGTATCTGACAAAAGACCCGGGAGCCGGTTCCGGGGGGGCTGCAGAAAGGGTTTCGGGCATTGGCAGCGGCCTTTACTGGAGGGAAGTGACAGATTCCACCAACGAATGGGCCAAGCGGGCGGCCAGAGAAGGAGCAGATGACGGCTGTGTATTTCTGGCGGAGCGTCAGACAGCCGGGAAAGGGCGCCGGGGTCATATCTGGCAGTCTTTGCCGGGGACATCTGTATCTATGAGTGTGCTTCTGCGCCCCGGAATTCCGGCGGACCGGATCTCTATGGTGACGCTGGTTATGGGACTGGCGGCAGCAGAAGGCATCCGCAGAGCCTGTGGACTGGAAGTCGGGATCAAATGGCCTAACGATGTGATAGCTTCAGAAAAGAAGCTGTGTGGTATTTTGACGGAGATGAATACGGCGGGCGGTTTTGTAGTGACGGGCGTCGGCATCAATATCAACAATCGGGAGTTTCCGGAGGAACTGGCGGGAACGGCTACCTCTCTGCTGCTGGAGACGGGCAGCCCGGTGAGCAGGGAGCGGATTGCAGCGGAGGTGCTGAATGCGTTTCGGGAGTATTATGGGCTGTTCTGCGAAACGGGGGATCTGACTCTGCTGTTGAAACGGTACAATGCGCTGCTGGTCAACCGGGGCCGCCAGGTGCGGGTGCTGGATCAGGCCGCGCCCTTTGAGGGAACGGCTCTGGGTATTGACAGCCGGGGCGAGCTGCTGGTGAAGCGGGCAGATACCGGGAAGATGGAAAAGGTCTATGCCGGGGAGGTGTCAGTCCGGGGTATCTGCGGCTATGTCTGAAAATATGAAAAATAAAAAGAAAATGCCGTCAGCCGGCGCAGGGGGTGAAAGAACGCTCGGTATGCGTCTGGCGGTAAAAAGCGGGCAAGCAGATCGGAGGATGTATGAGCGAAAGACAGGAAGACAGGAAGGTTTTGTGCGGGGCGAATGCCTATGAGCAGAAATATTATTTTAATCCGGAGTTTTCCAGCCTGCCGCAGCAGATTCAGGATGAGCTTCATATCCTGTGTGTGTTGTTTACAGAAGAAATCGGCGGTATTTTTACCGTGGAATATAATGAGGACGGTGAACTGGAACTCAGAACAGAAGCTCTGGAAGCCGATGCCATGTACGATGACATCGGCGGCGCGCTGCGTATTAAGCAGCTTCAGGAGGAGAAAAGAGAGCTGTTCCGATCGCTGGAATTGTTTTACCGGCTTTTTTTCCTGGGCGAGGATCTGGATATAGACGCGGAGACAGACGGAGACCGGGAGGATAAGGACTGATGAAAGGGCTGAAGATAGGCGGCGTTACCCTGGAAAATCCTCTGGTGCTGGCGCCGATGGCAGGAGTAACTGACCTGCCTTTTCGTTTGCTCTGCAAAGAGCAGGGGGCCGGCCTTCTGTGTATGGAAATGGTCAGTGCCAAGGCAATTTTATATAAGAACAGGAATACGGCGGAGCTCCTGCAGATCGACGGCAGAGAGCATCCGGTATCGCTTCAGCTTTTTGGAGATGATCCGAAGGTGCTGTCAGAGGCGGCTTATCAGATCCGGGAATGTCCATTTGATATTCTGGACTTCAATATGGGCTGCCCGGTGCCGAAGGTGGTCAATAACGGCGAGGGTTCGGCGTTAATGAAAAATCCGGAGCTGGCAGGAAGGATTCTTTCAGCGCTGGTTCGCGCAACGGACAGGCCTGTGACGGTTAAGATTCGCCGGGGCTTCGATGAGGAACATGTGAATGCGGTGGAGATCGCCAGAATTGCAGAAAATGCCGGAGTGGCTGCCATTGCCGTTCATGGACGGACCCGGGAACAGTATTATTCCGGTCAGGCGGACTGGGACATTATCCGTCAGGTGAAGGAAGCTGTATCAATTCCGGTGATTGGAAACGGCGATGTGAACAGTCCGGAAAAAGCCCGTGCCATGATGGAAGAAACCGGCTGCGACGGCGTCATGATCGGCCGGGGCTCCCGGGGCAATCCGTGGATCTTCTTCCGGACGCGTCATTACCTGGAGACGGGTGAGCTGCTGCCGCCTCCAGGGACAGCGGAGGTGAAGGCGATGATCCTGCGTCATGCCCGTATGCTGTTGAATTATAAAGGCGAATATACGGGTATTCGGGAGATGCGGAAGCATGTAGCCTGGTATACGGCAGGATTTCCTCATTCTGCCAGACTGCGGAGCCGGGTCAATGAAGTGCAGAGCCTGGAAGAACTGGAGAGGATACTGGAAGAAATTTCGGTTTGACGGGGAGGGTGCAGGTTAATACAACCCGAACGGAAAGGTACGTCTCTGTTTTTGCGATTGCTGGTTTCGGGTCAAAGATAAACTAAACCCTGCCGCGATAAGTCTAAAATCGGGGTCGGAAAGAGAAAACTCCTTCGTCGGACAGTTCTCTTTCCGACCCCAACGACTTATCACGGCAGAGTAAGTTTATCTAATGACCCTCAAAGGCAATCTC
>DVJR01000010.1 GCA_018716575.1 Candidatus Scatomonas merdavium
ATGGATGACAGGAGGTAACGATTGTGACAAAAGAAGAAATTGAGAAATTTATTACACAGTTTCCGATATACCAGTATGAGTTTATATCGCCGCAGGACATCGATTTCAATGAAAGGGTCCGGGCTATCTGCAAAAAAGAATGTCCCCGCTACGGCAGCTCCTGGTCATGTCCTCCGGCTGTGGGAAAAGTAGAGCGGTGCAAAGAAAGGTGTCTTGCCTATGAAGAAGCCCTTTTCTTCTCTTCAGTGACGGAAGTACCCGACATCATGGATATGGAGGAGAGCCTGAAAACAAAGGCGGATCATGAAAAGATGACGAAGATCATCGAGGATTACATGAGCGAACACGGGCTTTCCGTCTATACCCTGTCCAGCGATTCCTGCGCTATCTGCAGTAAATGTGCTTTCCCCAGGGAGCAGTGCCGCCATCCGGATCAGATGCATCCCTGTATAGAAAGCCATGGAATTGTGGTAGCCAATTTAGTGGAGAACTGTCACATGGATTATTACATGGGGGAACATCTGCTTTTGTGGTTTTCTCTGATTTTCTTCAGCAGAACGTCCGCCGTGGCCGAAGAGCAGGGACAGGAGAGAGCATAACCGGAAGAGTCACTTCATAAACTGATTAATAAAGCGCCGGAGAAGCCTGTGCTGTGATGGAAAAAAAGAGAAGAAGCGGCAGCCGGATGCTGGAAGCCATGCAGGTTCCGCCGGATCTGGCACGTAAGGATTGTATTGTAACACTCTGCGGCAGCAGTGAGCTTTATATCGAGAATTACCGCAGGATTCTGGAGTACCGTGAAAAAAGCATCCGTATTCTGACGCGCAGTGGACGACTGGAGGTCTGCGGACAGGGTCTGACGGTGACCAGCTATACAATGGACGAGATGTATATTACAGGCCGGATTGAACAAATTACTGTCCGGCCAGAGGGTTTATGAGGAAAGAAGGCTGCGGGCTCCGGTATATGAAGGGCTGCGTGGCGCTGCTTATGACGGGAAAAGAGCCTGAACGCTTCCTGAATCTCTGCGCGGCGAACAGGATTGACCTGTGGGATCTGATTCATACGGAGGATGGATACAGGATGAAGGTATCAGTCCGGGATTATTTCCGCCTGGGTCCGCTCTGCCGGAAAACACATTCCCGTGTCAGGATACTTGAAAAGAGAGGGCTGCCTTTTCTGCTGCAGCGATGTCTGAAAAGAAAAGCTTTTTTTCTGGGATTCGCGATAGCAGCAGTCCTTCTTTATATACTTTCGCTCTTTATCTGGAACATACATGTAGAAGGCAATTATGCCAACAGCACCTGGTCTGTTCTGGAGTATCTGGAAGAAACCGGCGTTTCTCACGGCATTCTCAAAAGCCGGGTTGACTGTACCGCTATTGCAGAAGGTATCCGGGAAGAATTTCCAAACGTAACATGGGTCTCTGCCAGGATACAGGGAACCCGGCTGATTCTGGAGATACGTGAAAATACGGACGGCTATCGGGAGGAAAAAACACCGTCCGGGGATTCCTGGGATCTGGTGGCGACGGCTGACGGCGTTGTCGCGTCAATCTTTACCCGTTCCGGCGTTCCCTGTGTTCGCGCCGGCGATATCTGTCAGGCCGGTGATATTCTGGTGAGCGGCGCGGTTCCTGTCAATAACGATAACGGAGAGACCGTCCGTTATGAATATGTGCAGGCGGATGCGGACATTGTGGTGGAGACAGAGCGGTATTATTACGATGAATTTTCAATGACGCATATGGTGAGAACATACTCCGGAGAGACAGAAGTGCATCCCTTCCTTCAGATTTTCCAGTGGCGCTTTACCCTGGGAGGAGATGAACAGGAATCCTGTGATTATCTGGTGAAGGAGCAGAAGGTACGACTGACAGAAAATTTTATACTGCCGTTTTCCTATGGTACAGTGGAGACGCTGCCCTATACGGAGAGCCGTGAACAATATTCAGAGGAAGAAGCCGAAAGACTGGCAGGCGAAAGGCTGGGGCTGTTCTGTGACCGGCTTGAAAAAACAGGGGTGGAAATATCGAAAAATAATGTTACAATAGATCTGACAGAATCCAGCTGTATCAGCAGGGGAAGCCTGACCGTCCGGGAAGCGGCATATAAACAGGCGCCCTGCGCGCTGGAGGAGGAAATCCCCTCAGGGAAGGAAGAGAGTGAAGAATAGAGCATGAGCGGCGGCATCATTGAAGATAGAATGGAATTTCCCGCAGAGCATCTGCGGAATGTATACGGACAGTTTGACGAGCATATCAAGAAGCTGGAGCGTTCGCTGAACGTTACGCTGGTTGCCAGAGACGGCACGCTCCGGATCGTCGGTCCGGAGAGCAACGTGCGATGCGCCAGGGGATGCCTGGAGCAGCTGCTGGAGCTGTCCCGCAGAGGCAATGAAATTACGGGGCAGAATGTAAATTATGCCATTGCCCTGGCAATGGATTCCAGGGAAAATGCCCTGGTGGAGCTGGATGGGGACTGTATCTGCCATACCGTGGCGGGCCGTCCCGTCAAGCCCAAGACTCTGGGGCAGAAGCAGTACGTGGACGCCATACGGGATCATATGATTGTATTCGGCGTGGGTCCCGCCGGAACCGGAAAGACGTACCTGGCCATGGCTATGGCCATCACCGCCTTCCGGAACGACGAGGTGAGCCGTATCATCCTGACCCGTCCGGCCATTGAAGCTGGTGAAAAACTGGGCTTTCTGCCCGGCGACCTTCAAAGCAAGGTGGATCCTTATCTGCGGCCTCTGTACGACGCCCTTTATCAGATTATGGGAGCGGACAGCTTTCAGAAGAATATGGAAAAAGGACTGATAGAAGTAGCGCCTCTGGCCTATATGCGCGGCCGGACTCTGGACAACGCTTACATCATTCTGGATGAGGCACAGAACACTACCCCTGCGCAGATGAAAATGTTTCTGACGAGAATCGGTTTCGGCTCCAAGGTGGTGGTGACGGGAGACGCCTCCCAGAAGGATCTGCCTTCCGGAACGAAGTCGGGATTGGATGTGGCCATGCAGGTGCTGAAAAAGGTGGAAGGCATTTCGTTTTGTGAACTGACCAGCAAGGACGTGGTGCGTCATCCGCTGGTGCAGAAGATTGTACAGGCATATGAGACTTATGAAAAAAGAGCGGAGCGGACATCTGAAAAAGCATTGAAAAGAAAAAGAGGCAGGTGAGGGAAATGACGGTACAGATAGAAAATGAACAGGGCCTGGAATTGGATTTCGATTATGAGGCGGTGGCGGAAGCGGTGATCCGGCAGGTGCTTGAGCAGGAAAACTGTCCTTATGAAGCGGAGGTTTCTCTGACTCTGACGGATGACGGAGAGATTCGCCGGCTGAACCGGGAATTCAGAAGGATCGACCGTGAGACGGACGTGCTTTCCTTTCCGATGGCAGATTTTCCGGCTCCTGCGGACTATAGTGCCCTGGAAGAGCCAGCGGCAGATTGCTTCCATCCGGAAACGGGTGAGCTGATGCTGGGCGATATTGTTATTTCCGTAGAAAGGGCCCGCAATCAGGCGGAAGCCTACGGACACAGCCTGAAACGGGAGTATGCATTCCTGATCGCCCACAGCATGCTGCACCTTCTGGGCTACGACCACATGGAGCCGGAGGAGGCGTCCGTTATGGAAGAAAAACAGGAAGCAGCTTTGACAGCTTTAAATATTACAAGACAGGAACAGGGAGGTGCCAGGTGAGAGGGTTCAGAAAACTGACAGCAGCGCTGCTGCTGGCTGCTCTCGCAGTGTCCGGGTGCAGCAGCAAAGAGAAGGAGGAAACGGCGGAGGCGACACCCACGCCGGAAATTCAGGCAGAGGAGACAGCAACGCCGACGCCCACATCGACGCCGGAGCCTACGGAAGAGCCGGAGCCGCTTGTGCCGGACGTTCCGGAGGGAATGGTAACGAGTTATCTGACAGGTGAGTATGTGCCGGAGGAAATCGGACGGCGCCGCCCCGCTGCAATTATGATCAATAATATTGAAGCCTCTCTGCCTCAGTGGGGCATCAGTCACGCGGGCATTATTTATGAAGCTCCGGTGGAGGGCGGCATTACCCGGATGATGGCGATCTTCGAGGACTACGACAGTCTGGAGAGAATCGGGTCTGTCAGGAGCTGCCGGGATTACTTCATTAATTATGCTATGGGATATGAGGCTATCTATGTTCATTACGGACAGTCCGTCTACGCTGAGCCGTACCTGGCTATGGACGAGGTCAATAATCTGAGCGGCCTGTCCGGCTACGGGGATCAGATCTTCTACCGGACTACGGACAGAAAGCCGCCGCACAATGCCTATATAAGCGGGGCGGGCATTCAGGAGGGCATCGGAATCTGCGGATACTCTCAGGAGTATTCGGAAGGATATCAGGGAAATTTCCGGTTTGCTTCTTCAGATGCGCCGGTACTTCTGGAAAACGGCAGCACGGCCCTGCGCGTGGAGCCGGGCGGTTATAATTACAACAACGCCTATTTCCTCTACGATCCCGATACCGGCCTCTATTACCGGTATCAGTTTGACGGCCCCCAGATCGATGAGGAGGACGGCAGCCAGCTGGCGGTGAAAAATATCATTATCCAGTATTCCTCCTGGGAGAACTACGATTCCAACGGCTATCTGAATATCCACCCGGATCAGCCGGGCACGGGCAAGTACATTACCAACGGACGGGCCATCGACATCACCTGGAGCCGGGATTCCGCCTGGGAAGCCGATCACTATTACGATTCCGAGGGAAATGAGATTACGTTAAATCCCGGAAAAACATGGATTCTCATCGTGCTGGATTCCTATGCGGATCAGACGGTGATAGAATGACGATGACTGTATAAAATATGAAAAAATGCCGATACTACAGAAAAAAGGAGTGAGCAGTATGAAGCGCACGACAGCAGGTGGTATCGGCATTCTCTGTGCAGCTCTGGCTGTGGGAACCGGACTTTTCTTCCAAACAGGCGGTATCGGTCATGTAACGGACCTGGCCGGGAAAATGACAGAAGAATATATCAGACAGAACGGAGAGAATGAAGCCGTGCCGGCGGACGCCTCCGGAGAAGAGGGATATCTGCTGACCGAAGAGGAGGGAATGGTGGTGGTTTACCGTTCAAACAGTCATGAACTGTATGAAAAAACAGGCATACCTGTGGAAAGTCTTCCCGAGGAAGTGCAGAAGGAGCTTTCAGAAGGAAAGACAGTAAAGGACAATATGGAACTGTATGGTTTTCTGGAGAATTACAGCAGCTGAGCGAGAGGCCCGGCTGCTTTGTATTTTCAGCTGTTTCCGGCTGGAATGGCTTATGGACAAAAGACATTTTCTGGTGTAAAATAAGTACGATTCTTTTACAGACAGGAGCATACAATGAATATTCGTGACAGACTTAAGGATAAATCCAGAATCGTGATTAAAATCGGTTCCTCTTCACTGACCCATAAAGAAACAGGAAAGCTGGATCTGATCAAGCTGGAAATCCTCGTGCGGGAGATCAGTGATCTGCGGAATCAGGGAAAGGATGTGGTTCTGGTATCATCCGGCGCTATTATGGTAGGACGGAATACTCTCGGATTTCATGCGAGACCGGAAAACCTTACAGAAAAGCAGGCATGTGCTTCGGTGGGACAGGCTAAACTGATGATGATTTATCAGAAGCTTTTCTCTGAATATAATCAGATATGCAGTCAGATTCTGATGACAAAAAATACCATGCTGGATAATCTGAATCGGGTGAATGCCAGGAACACCTTCCGGGAGCTGCTTTCCCTCGGAGTCATTCCCATCGTTAATGAAAATGATACGATTGCCACCTATGAGATAGATTATCTTTCTGTGTTTGGAGATAATGATACCCTGTCAGCTGTAGTGGCGGCGCTTGTGGAAGCGGATCTTCTGATTCTTTTATCTGATATAGATGGTTTATATACCGATGATCCGCATCAGAACCCGGACGCAAAATTCGTAGAGGTGGTGGAACGTCTGGATGACCATCTGATGGCCATGGGAAAGGACAGCACAGGCAGCAGCGTAGGAACAGGTGGGATGGCCACAAAGCTGTCAGCGGCGAAGATCGCCACCAGCGCAGGCGCGGATATGGTGATCGCCAACGGCGACGATTTTCATATTATTCATGAGATTGTCAGCGGAAAGAATGTGGGTACACTGTTCCTGGAGGAGCGAAAGGATGAGTTTTACCTTCTGAACTATCTGGAGCACATGGTATAGGCAGATACATGGAAGAAAGGAAATACAGAATATGAATATAGACCGTATCAACGAGCTGGCCCGAAAGGCCAAAAAGGAAGGGCTGACGGACGCGGAGAAGGCGGAGCAGGCGAAGCTGCGGCAGGAATACATCGCCTCTGTGCGCATGAACCTGAAAACCCAGCTTGACAATATCAACATTCAGGAGCTGGACGGCTCCATTACCAATCTGGGAGAAAAGTATGGACACAAAAAAGGACATTAGAAAGCGGGTTTTCGCCCTGCGAAGGGAGGCCTCCGAACAGAGAATCGCGGAAAACAGCCGGGAGATTTTCCGGAAGGTCTGTGATATGGCCGCCTACCGGGAAGCAGAGGCGGTATACGCTTACATGGACTACAACCGGGAGGTCATGACCCGGGAATTTATCTGCCGCGCCTGGGCAGACGGCAAGCAGGTGGCGGTGCCGAAGGTTCATGGCAGAGATATGGTGTTTTACATACTGGAAGATTTCAGTCAACTGGAGGAGGGCTATTTCGGTATACCGGAGCCTGCCAGAGGAGAGGCAGCAGAACAGGAGCGGGCGCTGATGATTGTTCCGGGCGTTGCTTTTGACGCGGAACGGCACAGGATCGGATACGGCCAGGGTTTTTACGACCGGTATCTGGAAAAGCACCCCCATCACCCCACTATTGCCGTTGCTTTTGAATTTCAGATGATAGGCCAGGTACCTCATGAGTCCACAGATATCCGTCCGGACTGTCTGGTGACAGAAGCCAGGATCATATACTGATGATAAAATGAAGACATTGCCTGAAGCATAGCAGGAAGACCATGCTGATTTTACAGGAAAAGGAGGAGAAGATTATGGAGCTTATGGAAATCGGACGCCGTGCCAGGGACACGGAACCTCTGATGCGGAAGCTGCCCACAGCTAAGAAAAACAGTCTGCTGCTGCAGTGCGCAAAAGATCTGCAGGTCCATGCGGCGGAGATTATCGCCGCTAACGCCCTTGATATGGAGCAGGGACGGCAGAACGGCATGGCGGCCGGCCTTCTGGATCGTCTGCTTCTGACGGAAGCGCGCATCGACGGTATGGCAGAGGGGCTCTGCCAGCTTGCGGCTCTGGACGACCCCATCGGCGAAGTTCTGGGCATGAAGAAGCGTCCCAACGGCCTGCTGATCGGCCAGAAGCGAGTGCCTCTGGGTGTGGTGGGCATTATCTACGAAGCCCGTCCCAATGTGACGGCGGATGCCTTCGGCCTCTGCTTCAAGACCGGAAACGTTGTGATTTTAAAAGGCGGGAGTGACGCTATCCATTCCAACGAGGCCATTGTGGCCTGCATCCGCAGAAGCCTTGGCGACGCCGGGCTGCCGGAGGACGCCATTCAGCTCATTACGGATACCAGCCGGGAGACCACCACGGCTTTCATGAAGATGAACGAATACGTGGACGTGCTGATCCCCAGAGGCGGGGCGGGGCTTATCCGCGCCGTGGTTAATAACAGCACGATACCCGTTATTGAGACCGGAACCGGCAACTGCCACATCTTTGTGGACGAAAGCGCCGATCTGGATATGGCGGTTAATATCATTCTGAACGCCAAAACCCAGCGGGTTGGCGTGTGCAACGCCTGTGAATCCCTGGTGGTTCATGAGAAGATTAAAGATGCGCTCCTGCCCGCTCTGTCCGCGAAGCTCCGGGAGAAGGATGTGGAGATCCGCGCCGACGAGAAAGCCCTTCCTCTGGTGCAGGACGGCGTTCCGGCCACCGACGAGGACTGGGGCAGGGAATACCTGGATTATATTATTTCTGTTAAAACGGTTTCTTCGGTCGATGAAGCGATTGCTCATATCAACCGTTACAATACCAAGCATTCTGAGGCTATCATTACCTCCAGCTATGAGAACGCCCAGAGATTTCTGGACGAGGTGGACGCAGCCGCCGTGTATGTCAACGCCTCCACGCGCTTTACCGACGGCTTTGAATTCGGCTTCGGGGCGGAGATCGGCATCAGCACCCAGAAGCTCCACGCCAGAGGGCCCATGGGGCTTAACGCGCTTACTACGACGAAATATATTATTTATGGAAACGGACAGATCCGGCCGTAATTTCTTATGCCGGCAGCATAATGAGGCGGTTTGGCGCATAGAATGATACAAAAGACTTTTTTGGGAGGATGATTCTATGATTGCGCTGAACCAGCGGTACTCTTACCGGGACATCTGCGATTCCCTGCAGGTGCTCTCGGAATGCTACGGCGATTTCTGTATCTGCCGGATTGTGGGAACCAGTCAGGACGACAGAATGATTTACATGCTGCGGATGGGCTTCGGACAGAAGAGCCTGATCTGCACGGCCGGCATTCATGGACGTGAATCGGTCAATCCTGTTTTGATGCTTCGCATGATAGAGGACTATGCGCTGTCTTTCCGGTTCCATCGTAAGATACAGGACTGCGATGTAGAGACGCTGCTCCGTCAGTATTCTATCTGTTTTATTCCGGTGGTCAATCCGGACGGCTACGAAATTGCGCTGAAAGGCTTTGAGACCATTGAAAATCCTATCTACAGAAGAATGGCACGAGCCAGAAATATTTCGCATGAAAACTGGAAATACAACGCCAGGGGCGTGGACATCAACCGGAATTTCCCCTGCCGTTCCTACGTGCAGCAGCAGCTCTACGAATACCCGGGCAGTGAATCGGAAACCCAGATGCTGATGCGGGTTTTCCGGGACTACGATACGGCCGCCTATCTGGATTTCCATTCCCGCGGGAAGATTATCTATTATTATCGGAACGCCATGCCCCATACATATAACCAGCGGTGCCGGCAGTATGCCCGCGCGCTGCAGCATGTGAGCGGATACGCCCTGGGCCGGAAAGAAGAGGAGCTGCTCTCCAACGTAAGCGGCGGCAATTCCGTACACTTTTATTCGGAACAGACAGGGAAGCCTGCGATTACTATTGAAACTCTGCCTCAGGACGCGCCGTTTCCGCCGGAGGTATCCAGTCATGAAACGTCCTATGAGGAGATAAGAGCTGTGCCTCTTTCTATGCTGGAGGCTCTGAACGCCGGAGAGCGGAGCATCCCGCGGCTCTGATGCCCTGAGAAAAGATTTAAAAATACAGGAAAGGATGAAATATACAGATGTACAATCCACAGCTGGATACTTTTTTATGCGTGGTAGAATGCGGCAGCTTCAACAAAGCGGCTGAAAAGCTGTATATCACTCCTCCTGCCGTAATCAAACAGATTAATTTGCTGGAGGAAAATCTGGATCTGCAGCTTTTCATCCGGACACATCGGGGGCTGATTCTGACGGAAGCCGGGAAATCCCTGTATCAGGATGCGAAATATATCATTCAGTACTGCCGTGATTCCATAATTCGAGCCAGGAACGCCATGCAGGAAAATACCAATGTTATCCGTATCGGCACTTCACTTATGACGCCTGCTCAGATTCTTGTAAAACTGTGGCCGGAGGTCCGGAAATACTGCCCGGAGATTAAATTCCAGCTGGTGCCTTTTGACAACACGCCGGAAAATGCCCGGGAAATTCTGGGGAATCTCGGACAAAATATTGATGTGGTGGCCGGGATTTTTGATGAAACCATGCTGGGCCTGCGTCAGTGCGCGGGGCTGGAGCTGTCCCGGGAGGCGCTGTGCTGCGCCGTATCCATCCACCACAGGCTGGCCAGAAGGGACAGACTGTCTGTGGAAGATCTCTACGGAGAGAATCTTCTGCTGATGCGGCGTGACTGGAGCCGCTATGTGGATCAGCTGCGGGATGATCTGCAGAAAAATCATCCGCAGATACATATTACGGATTTTGATTTCTACAACATGGCAGTTTTTAACCGATGTGAGAACAGCAATGATATCCTGATAGCCGTGGAAAACTGGAAGGACGTGCATCCTCTTCTGAAAATTCTTCCGGTGGACTGGGGCTATGCCATTCCCTTCGGCCTGCTGCATTCTCCGACACCGTCATTGAAAGTACAGCGCTTTCTGATGGCTGTCGCAAAAGCATTTCGTCCGGAAAACGGGCGGGGCTGATGCAGGACATGAAAAATTCCTTCTGTACATCTGACGGTATCATTGTACAGAAGGAATTTTGAAGTAAAATTATTTTTTACTCACATTTGTTGGAGCAGTAGAGCCGCCTTGTGCCATCGTCAAAACGAAAACAGAAATGATACGATACATCGCCGTCGGTTTCAGTATACTCGATCATAGACCATTCCGGAGGGGTGGTGGAATCGATCGAATAATTTCCACCGACTGACCACAAATCTTCAATATACAGTACCGCCAAATCAGCAAGGTTATCGTCTGCACCAAGCTCCCCGGGAACATCAACAGTCTCCTGTTTATAGGCAGCTACAATATAGTGACTGTCATCAATCCATATAAAGCCATGCGGGTCTATCAGCATTTCATCGCCATTTTCATCAAGGTAATAAATTTCGTCTATCACCTCATAGTTTTCGTCCATAACAACAACACAGCCGGGATTAATTCCGGAACAGTCTCCGTCTGCAAAGGAATCCTCAAGATATGGCATATAGGTATATCGAATCTCGCCGTCAGAGTTATACTGCTTGCGGAAGTCAAGACCATTGGTGCTCACTTCATTTCCGTTCTCATCCGTTTTGGTGATCTCCTTGTAAAAGATCAGTTCCCCCTGCTTTTTGTTTCAGGGAGCCCTTTTCGCTGCAAATATCTGCCGTATCATTGGAGAAACGTCACGCAACCAAAATTCGACTCACTACCCTGTTGCAAGATTCCGCGGCATTGAGTATAATAAAAATTGCTTTCTTGGCAAGCACAATTTTGCCAGGCAAAAAATCATCTGTACACGATGCCGTTCAATGAAACAGGAGGAAAGCAATCGTTAATCATGGAAAAAGGAAAAGATGAACCTGAATTTGACAGGATATTTCAGAATGCCCCTGCGAAAGAGCCGGAAAGGCAATACTACTTTATAGAACAGGCAAAAAAAATAGTAGCAAAGCAAAATAAAGCGCTGGGACGCCGCCAAAAGATGTGCTGCGTTACCTTCGGCTGCCAGATGAACGCCAGAGACTCGGAAAAGCTGCGGGGAATCCTGGAAAACATCGGATTTGAAAAAACAGAAGAGGAAGAGGATGCGGATTTCATTATCTACAACACCTGCACGGTCCGGGAAAACGCGAACCAGAAGGTGTACGGAAGGCTGGGGTATCTGCATTCCCTGAAGAAAAAGCGCCCGTCCCTGATGATCGCCCTCTGCGGCTGCATGATGCAGGAGCCTGAGGTGGTGGAAAAGCTGAAGAAGAGCTACCGGTTTGTAAATCTGGTTTTCGGCACCCACAATATCTACAAGCTGGCCGAGCTGATGGCGCAGGTTTTGGCGAATCCGCAGGACATGGTTATTGACATCTGGAAGGATACGGATCGGATCGTGGAAAATCTGCCCGTTGACCGGAAATATTCTTTCAAATCCGGCGTCAACATCATGTTCGGCTGCAACAATTTCTGCAGCTACTGCATCGTTCCCTATGTGCGGGGGCGGGAGCGGAGCCGGAAGCCGGAAGAGATTCTTGCAGAGATTCGGAGACTGGCAGCGGACGGCGTAAGGGAGATTATGCTGCTTGGACAGAACGTCAATTCCTACGGGAAGAATCTGGAGCATCCCATGACCTTTGCGGAGCTGCTGGAACAGGTCTCCGCCGTGGAGGGGGTGGATCGAATCCGGTTCATGACTTCACACCCCAAGGATCTGTCCGATGAGCTGATACGGGTGATGGCTTCTCATCCCAACATCTGTCCGCATCTGCATCTTCCGGTTCAGTCCGGAAGCAGCCGGATTCTGAAGGAGATGAACCGGCGCTATACGAAGGAGCAGTACCTGGCACTGGTGGGCCGGATCAGAAAAGCCATGCCGGATATATCGCTGACCACAGATATTATCGTCGGCTTCCCCGGGGAGACGGAAGAGGATTTCCAGGAGACTCTGGATGTGGTGGAAAAGGTTCGTTACGACAGCGCATTTACTTTTATCTATTCCAGACGGACAGGTACGCCGGCGGCTGCCATGGAAAATCAGGTGCCCGAGAATGTGGTAAAAGACAGGTTCGACCGGCTTCTGAACCGGGTACAGGATATCGCACGAGAGCAGTCTGCCCGCTTCGAAGGCAGAACCATGGATGTGCTGGTGGAATCCGTCAACGAGCAGGATTCCTCGCTGGTCACCGGGCGGCTTGCCAATAATCTGGTAGTTCATTTTCCGGGAGACGCGTCTCTGATCGGGAAAATTGTTCCGGTTCATCTGGACCGCTGCCAGGGCTTTTATTATCTGGGCAGCCCGGCAGCTTCATGAAAAAGGCAAACGATATGCATGCCATCTCCGCAGTGCTAAAAGATACGACGGAAAATTCAGAAAGAGGTTAAATACGTGGCACTTTCACCAATGATGCAGCACTATGTTGCGACGAAGAAGGAATACCCGGACTGCATTCTGTTTTACAGACTGGGCGATTTTTATGAAATGTTTTTTGAGGACGCAGTTACCGTATCGAAGGAGCTGGAGCTGACGCTGACAGGAAAAGACTGCGGGATGGAGGAGCGGGCGCCCATGTGCGGCGTCCCTTATCACGCCGCGGAAACATACATCAACCGCCTGATTGAAAAAGGATTTAAGGTAGCCATCTGCGAACAGGTGGAGGACCCGAAGAAAGCCAAGGGCATGGTAAAGCGTGAGGTCATCCGCGTGGTCACGCCCGGCACTGTCCTGGACAGTCAGAGTCTGGACGAGACCAGAAATAACTATATCATGTGCATCGTCTGTACCGCTGACAGATTCGGCATTTCGCTTGCGGATGTGACCACGGGACAGTGTCTGGTGACAGAGGTTGACCGGGAGCGGAAGCTTCTGGATGAGGTTAATAAGTTTATGCCTGCTGAAATTATCTGTAACCAGGCTTTTCTGGTCTGCGGAACGGATATTGATGATCTGAAAAACAGGCTTCACATAACGGTATATGGTCTGGAGGACTGGTATTTTGACGACGGTGACTGCCGGAAAACGCTGGAGGAGCATTTTCACTGCCGTTCCCTGAAAGGGCTGGGGCTGGAGGATTTCAGCTGCGGAGCAATTGCCGCAGGCGCTTTATTCCGCTATCTCTATGAGATACAGAAATCCGACATGAGCCAGATGACGGAGATTACTCCATATTTTGCCGACAGGTTTATGCTGCTGGACAGTTCCACCAGGAGAAATCTGGAGCTGGTGGAAACTCTTCGCGAAAAGCAAAAGAGAGGTTCTCTGCTGTGGGTTCTGGACAAAACAAAGACGGCTATGGGAGCCAGAATGCTTCGCAGCATGGTGGAACAGCCCCTGATCGATCAGGAAGAGATTGAAAAGCGGCTGGAGGCCGTGGAGGAGCTCAACGGCCAGCCCATGATCCGGGATGAAATCCGGGAATATCTGCAGCCGGTCTACGATCTGGAACGGCTGGTGAGCCGGATTACGTATCAGTCAGCCAATCCCCGGGATCTGATCGCCTTTAAAACCTCCCTTCAGATGCTGCCTTTTCTGAAGCAGCTTCTGAATTCTTTTCATGGAACGCTGCTGACCAATATTCAGAACGATATGGATGCGCTGGAGGATCTCTGTCTGCTGGTAAAAGAAGCGATTCAGGACGACCCGCCCATGGCCATGAAGGACGGCGGCATCATCCGGGACGGCTACAATGAAATGGTGGACAGCTACCGTGAGGCGAAGAACAAGGGGAAACAGTGGCTTAGCGATCTGGAGAGCGAAGAGCGTGAAAAAACCGGAATCCGGAATCTGCGGATTAAATACAACAAGGTGTTCGGCTATTATCTTGAGGTCACAAACTCTTTTAAGAATCTGGTTCCGGATTATTATACCCGGAAACAGACCCTGGCCAATGCCGAGCGTTATACCACGGACCGGCTGAAGGAGCTGGAGGAAACGATCCTGGGCGCTGAGGACAGGCTTTCTTCCCTGGAATATGAGTTGTTTTGCACGGTGCGGGACACAGTGGCGGGAGAGGTGGCCAGAATCCAGAAAACCGCCAGGGCGGTGGCAGCCCTGGACGTATTCGCTTCCTTTTCTCAGGTGGCTGAAAAAAACCGCTATGTCCGGCCGAAGCTGAACCAGAAGGGGAAGATTGATATCCGGGACGGCCGCCATCCCGTAGTGGAACAGATGATCCCCAATGACATGTTCATCGCTAACGACACCTATCTGGACAACGGCGACCACAGGATTTCCGTAATTACAGGCCCCAATATGGCCGGAAAATCTACCTATATGCGGCAAACGGCGCTGATCGTTCTGATGGCGCAGATTGGCTCATTCGTTCCGGCATCCGCGGCTAATATCGGATTGGTGGACCGGATTTTTACCCGTGTGGGAGCCTCTGACGACCTGGCCAGCGGGCAGAGTACCTTCATGGTGGAGATGACGGAGGTGGCCAACATTCTCCGGAACGCAACCTCCGACAGCCTGCTGATCCTGGATGAGATCGGACGGGGAACCAGTACCTTTGACGGCCTTTCCATCGCGTGGGCGGTGATTGAGCATATTGCGGATACGAAAATTCTGGGGGCCAAGACGCTCTTTGCCACCCATTATCACGAACTGACGGAGCTGGAGGGCAAGCTGCCCGGCGTTCACAATTACTGCATCGCCGTCAAGGAAAAGGGTGACGATATCGTGTTTCTGCGGAAGATCGTCAAGGGCGGCGCAGATAAGAGCTACGGCATCCAGGTGGCCAGGCTGGCCGGCGTGCCGGAATCGGTGCTTTCCAGGGCCAGGGAGCTGGTGGAGGAGCTGTCGGATGCGGATATTACGGCAGCCGTCAAGGATCTGGCCGGAACGAAAAAGAAAAAGCCGAAGGCGGCTCATTATGATGAGGTAGATATGAAGCAGATGTCCCTGTTTGATACGGTTAAGGATAACGATATTATTGACGAACTCTCGGGGCTGGATATTTCCAACATGACGCCTCTGGAGGCTCTGAACACACTGAACCGCCTCCAGAACAAGATCAGAAACCGGTGGTAAAACTATGAGAAAAATAGAAATACTGGATCAGAAAACAATTGATAAAATCGCTGCCGGAGAGGTTGTGGAGCGTCCGGCGTCCGTGGTCAAGGAGCTGGTGGAAAACGCCATGGATGCCGGAGCCACTGCCGTCACCGTGGAGATAAAGGACGGAGGTACTTCCTTTATCCGAATTACAGACAACGGCTGCGGCATCCCGGCAGATCAGGTCCGTATGGCCTTCCTGCGCCATGCTACCAGCAAGATCCGGAGTGTGGAGGATCTGGTACAGATCGCCTCTCTGGGCTTCCGGGGCGAGGCGCTCTCCAGCATCGCCGCTGTATCACAGGTTGAGCTGATCACTAAAACGCCGGAGGCTCTGACTGGAATCCGATACCGCATTGAAGGCGGCGCGGAGAAAGAGCTGGAAGAGATCGGAGCGCCCTCGGGCACTACTTTCCTGGTTCACCATCTGTTTTACAACACGCCGGCCCGGGCCAAATTCCTGAAATCCGCCGCTGCGGAAGGCAACAGCGTCAGCAGCGTAGTGGAGCAGCTGGCGCTCTCGCATCCGGATATTTCTTTTAAATACATTCAGAACGGGCAGAATAAGCTGTATACCAGCGGGAACGGTAATCTTAAAGAAATTATCTACCAGATCTACGGACGGGAGCTGACAAGAGAGCTGGTTCCCGTGGAGGCTGAAACAGAACTGCTGTCTATCCGAGGATTTATCGGAAACCCTTCTGTGGCCAGAGGAAACAGGAATTTTGAAAATTATTTCGTCAATGGCAGATACGTGAAAAGCAGGCTGCTTGCCAGAGCCATAGAGGACGGCTACCACGGCTTTATGATGCAGCACCGATATCCTTTTACGCTTCTTTATCTGGAAATCGACGGGGAAAAGGTGGATGTAAACGTGCATCCGTCTAAAATGGAGCTGCGTTTTTCCAGCCAGGAGGAAATCTATCATCAGCTGTGTCTGACCATACAGAATGCCCTGCTGGAACGTGAGAGGATTCCGCAGGTATCTCTGGATACAGGGAAAAAGGAATCTGATTCCGCAGAGAAGAGAGAAAAAGAGGAAAGGCGAAGCCTGAAGGCGCCGGAGCCCTTCGAACAGCGGCGGCGAAACCTGGCTTCTGCAGTGCCGCAGATGCCGGGCAGGACGCAGATGCAGACGCCGCCCCTTCTTCGGGAGGAGCCTGCCGTATATGGCATGGAGGAGGCGAAAGCCCGGCCTGTTCCGGCAGCGGCAAAATCAGAACAGATGCGGGTACCGGAAGCAGCGCACGCTCCGCAGCCGGAGACGAAGACGATGGCAGAAAACGCAGCACTGAAACCGGAAGAGAATCAGACGTCTGATACCGTAATAGCGGGAGAGCAGACAGAACTGTTTGACGGGAGGCTGCTCTCCGTCCAGGCCAGGGACCGGCACCGGATTATCGGTCAGATTTTTGACACCTACTGGCTGGTGGAGTACAGGGACGCGCTCTATATCATCGATCAGCATGCGGCTCATGAAAAAGTACTGTTTGAACGGATGATGCGGGAATACAGTTCAAGGCAGGTGACTTCGCAGATGCTGTGTCCGCCTCTGGTGGTGAGCCTCACAGACCGGGAGGCAGAGCTTCTGAAAAAGCATATGGAGATATTCCGGAAATCCGGCTTTGAAATTGAGGAATTCGGCGGACGGGAATACAAGCTCTGTGCCGTTCCGGCCAACCTGTATCAGGTCGCGGCCGGGCAGCTTTTTGTGGAAATTCTGGACGGACTTGAGGATTTCGGAGGACAGACGCCGGAGCTGATTCAGGAACGTCTGGCTTCCATGGCCTGTAAGGCGGCAGTTAAGGGGAATCAGTCCATGTCAGCGGTGGAAGCCGAGAAGCTTATTGACGAGCTTCTGACTCTGGAAAATCCATATAACTGTCCTCATGGAAGACCGACCATCGTTTCCATGACCAGATATGAAATGGATAAAAAATTCAAAAGAATCGTATAGGTGAGTATATTGAAAAAACCGTGTATCGTACTGTCCGGACCTACGGCCGTGGGGAAAACCCGTCTGTCCATACGTCTTGCGAAGGCGCTGAACGGCTCCGTGATTTCGGCGGATTCCATGCAGGTCTACAGGGGGATGGACATTGGTTCGGCAAAAATCCGGCCGGAGGAAATGGAAGGTATTCCTCATTACCTTATTGACGTGCTGGAGCCGGAAGAAGAATTTAATGTGGTCCGCTTCCAGCAGATGGCGGAAGCGGCCATGGAAGAAATATACCGGGCGGGGCGGCTTCCCATCGTGGTGGGCGGTACCGGCTTTTATATACAGGCCCTTTTAAAGGGCGTGGATTTTACCGAAACAGAAGGAAACTCTGAGCTCCGGAGAAGGCTGGAGAAGCTGGCTGAGGAAAAGGGCGGAGAATATCTGCACCGGCTGCTGGCCGAAAAAGATCCTTTATCGGCGGAGGCCATCCATCCCAACAACGTCCGGCGTGTGATCCGCGCTCTGGAATATTATGAGGAAACGGGTTCACCCATTTCCGTCCACAACGCGGCCTGGAGAGACCGGGAATCTGCCTACTGCTGCGCCTGGTTTGTGCTGAATGACGACCGGGGCAGGCTCTATGAACGGATTGACCGCCGCGTAGACGAGATGATGAGCCAGGGACTCTTGGAGGAAGTGACGAAACTGCATGGAAGAGGTCTTACAGAGGAGCACGGCTCCATGAAAGGCCTTGGATACAAAGAGCTGCTGTGTTTCCTGAAGGGGGAAATTTCTCTGGATGAGGCGGTGCGTATTATCAAAAGAGACACCAGGCACTTTGCCAAACGGCAGATTACCTGGTTTAAGCGGGAGAAGGACGTGATCTGGCTGAATCTGCCGGATTTTCAATATGATGAACAGGCCGTTCTGGAATATATGCTGTCCAGATGGCAGAGTAAGCTGGGAGAGGAAGAGAAAAAAGATGAACAGTGACCATAGTAAAACAACCGTTTTAAATCACATGCTGCTGGATGGTGTCTATGAAAGCATCGGTATCAGCAGAAATGTCCGGAAATACGGGGAGGAAATACTGAAAGGGCTGAAGGAGCGTTTTGACCGGATTGACGAAACGGCTGAATACAATCAGCTGAAGGTTATCCGCGCCATGCAGGAAAACAGAGTCAGCGAGGCATGCCTCTACGCTTCAAGCGGCTATGGCTACAATGACATCGGAAGGGATACTCTGGAAAAGGTCTACGCATCTGTATTCCGCACTGAAGACGCGCTGGTGCGCCCCCAGATCACCTGTGGCACCCATGCGTTAGCCGTGGCGCTGGCCGGGAATCTCCGGCCCGGAGACGAGCTCCTTTCTCCTGTGGGAAAGCCTTACGATACGCTGGAGGAGGTTATCGGCATCCGTCCCTCCAACGGTTCCCTGGCGGAGTACGGCGTAACCTACCGCCAGGTGGATCTGCTGCCGGACGGCTCCTTTGATTATGAAGGCATCCGTAACGCAGTCACAGACAAAACGCGGATGGTGACGATTCAGCGCTCCAAGGGTTACCAGACCCGCCCCACTCTGTCTGTGAAACGGATCGGAGAGCTGATCGCTTTTCTGAAAAGTATCAGGCCCGATCTGATCTGCATGGTGGACAATTGCTACGGAGAATTTGTAGAGCCTGCGGAGCCTTCGGAAGCGGGCGCAGATCTGATCGTCGGCTCACTGATTAAAAATCCCGGCGGCGGCCTGGCTCCTGCCGGCGGGTATATCGCCGGAAAACGGCAGTATGTGGAGAATGTGGCCTACCGTCTGACTTCCCCGGGACTCGGCAAGGAGGTGGGCGCTTCTCTGGGCGTGAACCAGTCCTTCTATCAGGGCTTTTTCCTGGCGCCGTATGTGACAGCTTCCGCTCTGAAGGGGGCCATTTTTGCCGCCAATGTCTATGAGCGGCTGGGCTTTCCGGTCCTTCCCAATGGTACGGAGAGCCGGCATGACATTATCCAGGCAGTTACTCTGGGCAGCCCCGAGGCGGTCATCGCTTTCTGCCGGGGTATCCAGGCGGCCGCTCCTGTGGACAGCCACGTGGCGCCGGAGCCCTGGGCTATGCCGGGGTATGATTCCGACGTCATTATGGCGGCAGGCGCTTTCGTACAGGGATCTTCCATTGAGCTGAGCGCCGACGGCCCCATCAAGCCGCCCTATGCCGTCTATTTTCAGGGAGGCCTTACCTGGGCCCACGCGAAGCTGGGAATTCTCATGAGCCTGCAGAAGCTGGTGGATGCGGGTCTTGCGTCTCTGCCTGCTGCGGCGGGGGACGGAGAGGGCAGTCCGGCTTAAGGCGGGAGGGCGGTTCCCGCATTCTTTGTCCTTCAGAAAGGAGAGCGTATGAGCAAACGTGTGGTAATTATAGGCGGAGGCGCATCCGGCCTGATGGCCGCTGTCCAGGCAGCCAGATGCGGCGCCGCAGTGACGGTCCTGGAAGCCAATGAAAAGCCGGGGAAAAAGCTGCTGGCCACCGGAAACGGCAGATGCAACCTGACGAATCTGACTCAGGAGAGAGGCTGCTACAGGGGCGGGGACTGGGCGTTTACCGAAAAGATCCTGGAACAGTTTCCCGTTTCCGCGGCAATTTCTTTTTTCTCGTCCCTGGGGATTTATACGAAAAACCGGAACGGCTGGATCTATCCCAACAGCGACCAGGCTTCCTCTGTGCTTCAGGTGCTTCTTCTGGAGGCGGCCAGCCGGAAGGTCAAGCTAAAAACCAGAGAAAAGGTCGTATCGGTGAAAAAGAAGGATTCTTTTTTTGTGACAGAGACAGACACCTGGCATTATGAATCGGATGCGGTGATCGTGGCCTGCGGGAGCCCGGCTTCGGCCATCGAGGGCGCTTCGGATACCGCGGCAGATATTGCAGGCAGTTTCGGCCACCGGTTCATCCCGTTCCGTCCTGCGCTTGTGCCTTTGAAATGCCAGGGAAGCTGGTTTTCCAAATGGGCAGGCGTCCGGGTGCAGGCCTCGGCCACGCTGATTCTGGCCGGTGAGCGAGCCCGGACGGAAACCGGAGAAGTACAGCTGACAGACTACGGCATTTCCGGAATACCGGTTTTTCAGCTGAGCCGTTATGCAGTCCGCGCCCTGGAGGAGGGCTGCAGTGTGATGGTCAGCCTTGATTTTCTGCCCGGCTATGAGAGGGAGAGCCTGTACAGCTATCTGGAATGGCGGATGGAGCAGTGTCCCTATAAAACTCTGCAGCAGTCCCTGATCGGCCTGATTCCTGACCGCCTGATCCCGCTGGCGGCTCCGGCAGAGGCAGACCTCTTCCGTGTGGCGGAATTCCTTAAGGATTTTCCGGTTATTATCAGAGGGGCGGCTTCCATGGCCCAGGCACAGGTCTGCTCCGGCGGAGTCTGTACGGAGGAACTTACAGAGCATATGGAATCCCGCCGCGTCCCGGGATTGTATTTTACCGGCGAAGCGGTAGACGTAGATGGCGCATGCGGAGGATACAATCTCCAGTGGGCCTGGTCCAGCGGAGCGGTAGCGGGATGCGCCTGTGCCGGAGGAAAAGAGCTATGATTCAGATTACACAGTTGAAGCTCCCTGTGGAGCATACGGAAAAAGAGCTGAAGGAAAGGATCGCGGCAGAACTCGGGATCCGTACGAAGGAATTAAAAGGCTGGAAAATTGTCAGGCGTTCCGTAGATGCCAGAAAAAAAGAAGAGCTGAAATACGTGTATACCATCTGGGCGGAAACAGCAGAAGAAAACAGAATCCTCGCAAAAAGTAGACATAAAAATATTATGTCAATTATCCCGGGGAAATACATGTTTCCGGAATCCGGCGGCGCAAAACTGGAGCGGCCGCCTGTAATCGTAGGAAGCGGTCCGGCCGGATTATTTTGCGGTTATGCCCTGGCGCTGCATGGCTATCAGCCTGTTATTCTGGAACAGGGCGATCCTGCTTCGGTCCGGCGGGAGAAGGTGGAGGCCTTCTGGAAGGACGGCGTTCTGGACCCGGACAGCAACGTGCAGTTCGGCGAGGGGGGCGCCGGAACCTTTTCCGACGGAAAGCTGAACACTGGCGTTAAGGACAGAAACGGGCGGAACCAGGAGGTGCTGCGGATATTTGTGGAGGCCGGGGCGCCTGAGGAAATTCTCTATGACGCCCGCCCGCATCTGGGCACCGATCTGCTGGTGAGAATCGTGGAAAATATACGGAACAGAATTCTGGAGGCGGGCGGAGAGGTGCGCTTCCGTTCAAAAGCGGCGGATCTGATTCTACGGGACGGCCGCGTCCGCGGCGTGCGCCTGTCAGACGGAGAAGAGCTGGAGACAGAGGTGGTAGTGCTGGCTACAGGCCACAGCGCCAGGGATACCTTCTCTATGCTGCATGACAAAGGGCTGCAGATGCAGCCGAAGTCTTTTGCCGTGGGCGTGCGGGTGGAGCATCCTCAGCGTCTGATCACGGAACGCCAGTACGGGCCGGACGCTCCGGCCTCTCTTGGAGCCGCAGCCTACCGGCTGGCCCATACGCTGGAAAACGGCCGGGGCGTCTATTCCTTCTGCATGTGTCCCGGCGGCTATGTGGTCAATGCTTCTTCGGAGCCGGAAAGGCTGGCTGTCAACGGTATGAGCTACCACGCGCGGGACTCCCTGAACGCCAACAGCGCTATTGTGGTGTCCGTGACGCCGGAGGATTTTGCAGCGTACCATCAGGAGGGAACATCTCCGGTGCTGGACGGCGTCGCTTTTCAGCGGGAGCTGGAGCGCAGGGCTTATCTCTGCGGAGGGGGCGCGGTTCCTGTCCAGAGATTTGAGGATTTCTGCCGGAATAAAGCCGGTGGTTCCGGTGGCCTTGCTCCCTGTATAAAAGGCCGGTACGAATACGCTAATGTACGGGAAATCTTTCCGGAATATCTTTCCGACTCCCTGGAACGGGGAATTCGTTCCTTTGACAAAAAGATTCCGGGCTTTGCCGGAGCAGACGTTTTGCTCTCCGGCGTGGAAAGCCGTACCTCATCTCCTGTGCGGATCTGCCGTGATGAGAATCTGGAAAGCAGTATTTCCGGCATCTATCCCTGCGGAGAAGGCGCGGGATATGCGGGCGGAATTACCTCAGCAGCCATGGACGGGCTTCGTATAGCAGAGGCTGTCGCCGGAAAATACAGACCTGTCCATAAAATTTTATGAACATTTTATGAAGTCATATACTTTGAAAGTTTTTTGTGCTAGAATAAAAGCTGACTCTTAAGGGGCTGCCGTTTCTGCATCGGGGAGAGAGTAGAACGGAGGAACCATGAATCCATCAGGCACTATTAAATCTATGCCTGAGGCAGAGAGACCTTATGAAAAATGCCTGAATTTCGGGCCAGAAGCATTAAGCGATGCGGAACTGCTTTCTGTAATTCTGCGCTGCGGCGCACAGGGATGCAATTCGCTGGATCTGTCCAGGGATATTTTGCGTCTGTGCCGGTTTGAAGAAGGGCTGACCGGCATTCATCATCTTTCCATCCGCCAGCTTCAGGAAATAAAAGGCGTAGGACAGGTAAAGGCGCTGCAGATTAAGTGTATCGGTGAACTGTCCAAGCGCATCGCGCGGGCGGAAGCGAGAAAAAGTCTGGATTTTCAGAATCCGGAAACGATTGCGCAGTATTATATGGAAAGCCTGCGGCATGAGGAACAGGAAAATGTACGCTGTATGATGCTGGATACAAAGAATCACTTTCTGGGAGATGTCGCCCTGACCCGGGGAACGGTTAATACGTCTCTTATATCACCCAGAGAGCTTTTCCTGGAGGCACTTGCTTTTCATGCGGTACACCTGATACTGGTACACAACCATCCCAGCGGAGATCCGACGCCCAGCCGGGATGACCTGCTGGTTACAAGGCGGATTGTCCGGGCCGGCGAGCTTCTTGGAATTACGCTTCTGGATCACATCATCATCGGAGATCAGCGTTTCGTAAGCCTCAGGCAGGCGGGGATGCTTAAGTAACCAAAGAGGGGATTGGGTACGAATGTTGTTTCAGCAGGTTTACGGTATAGATCTGGGTACCAGTACGGTTAAGATCTACGACTGGAAAAAAGATACCATTACCAAAGAAGAAAACATGATAGCGGTGAGAGACAGAGATACGGTCTTTGCCGTGGGCAATGAAGCCTATGAGATGTTTGAAAAAACACCGGAAAACATCCAGGTTGTAACGCCCATGTCAAATGGCCGTATTAGTGATGTCCTTCTTGTGGAGGCCATTCTTCATACCCTGCTCTCCCGTGAGCATACCTCCATGGGTCACCGTCCTACCATCTATTTTTCTGTTCCCATGGATATGACTGAGATCGAAAAGCGGGCATACTATTCTGTCGCCAGAAGAGGAAAGCTCAAAAAATGCCGTGTATATCTGGTGGAAAAGCCCATTGCCGACGCGCTGGCGCTTGGTATTCCTCTGCACAGGACCAGGGGCTCCATGATCGTTAATATGGGAGCACAGAGCACGGAGGTTTCCGTACTGGCCGACGGGCGGGTCATTATGAGCCGCATGATACCGAGCGGAGGAAAAAAGTTTGATGAGGCCATAGCAGCGGCCGTACGCCGGAAAAACAGTTTTCAGATCAGCACGAGAACAGCAAAGCGCCTGAAAATTGCCTTGACAGATCTGGGCAGCAGCCGTCGGGAGGGAAGAAAGGCGATGGGCATCGACACGGTAACCGGCCTTCCCAGAGATGGAATCGTCACATCGCATACCGTGACGGAAACAGTCCGGGAGCAGGTATCCAGAATAGCGGATGAAACCCGGAAAATTCTGGACCGGACGCCGCCGCAGATTCATTCGGCTATTCAGGACGAGGGAATTTATCTGGCCGGAGGAAGTACGCAGCTTCCGGGACTGGACCGTTTCCTGAGCCAGTATCTGGACTGCCCGGTTCAGCTGTCACAGTATTACGATCTGTGTACGATCTGCGGACTGAAGGAATTGATTAACCACCCGGCGCTGCAGCGCTGGGCATCCGTTCCAAAAATGAGAAAGTATTAACAGGAAAATCATCCATGAAAAAGAAAAAAAAATTTCAGATAAAAAGTAAACATCTTCTGGTTATCATGACAGGTGTCTGTATCAGCGCCATCGCTCTGACTGTTACGGAAAAAGTCTCTATCGCGCCCCTCCGGGATGCGGCCGGAATGCTGATTGTTCCGTTTCAGAATGGAATTAACCAGGTGGGAAACTGGCTTACAGATCTGCAGAAGGGATTTCAGAACGTGGAGGACCTTGCGGCAGAAAACGAGGCATTACAGGAAAGAGTGAACCAGCTGACTGAAGAAAACAGCATTTTAAGTCAGAATCAGGCGGAGCTGGAGCGGCTGCAGGAACTCTATCAGCTGGACGGCAATTATTCGGAGTACGATAAGATGGCGGCGCAGATTATCTCCCGGGATACGGGTAACTGGTACAGTACCTTTATCATTAATAAAGGCAGCGATGACGGCATTGCCGTAGACATGAATGTTATAAGTGACGGCGGCCTGGTTGGAATTGTGACGGAAGTGGGGCGAAACTGGGCTACAGTCCGTACAATTATTGATGATTCCAGCAATGTCAGCGCCATGACCGCCACGACTTCTGACACATGTATTGTATCCGGCGACCTGCGGCTGCAGGATGAGGGAAAGCTGGCCTTCAGCCAGATGAATACAGAAAATGAAATAGCAGCAGGAGAGCAGATTGTCACTTCCAACATCAGTGACAAATATCTGAGGGGAATTCTGATAGGCTATATATCTGAAGTGACAGAGGATTCCAACCACCTGACCAAAACAGGATATATTATACCGGCGGTGGATTTTCAGCATATTCAGGAAGTTCTGGTCATTACAGAACTGAAGGATACGGGAGACAGTACGAACAGCGAAGCTGCCGCTGCAACCGACGGCGGGGCTCCCGCATCGGTTTCTTCCGGCAGCGGTCAGGAGGAGACGAGCGGCAGCAGTTCTCAGAGTGCGGGGACTTCTGATACGGCGGACGACGGAACAGGAGGCGAATAAATGCGCAGAAAAATCATTACAATTATTCTGATTCTTGTGACCTTTCTGCTGCAGAGCACGCTGTTCCCGGCCCTTCCGATTTCCTATGTGACGCCGAACCTGCTTCTGATTCTGACGGTGTCCTTCGGATTTATGCACGGAAAAAGAACCGGCCTGTGGGTGGGATTTTTCTGCGGGCTGTGCATTGACCTGTTTTACAGCAATCTGTTTGGATTCTATTCGCTGGTCTATATGTATGTCGGCTATCTGAACGGGCTGCTCTATAAAATGTTTTTCGATGAAGACATAAAAGTACCCATGATCCTGGTGGCTGTCAGCGATTTGGGTTATAATCTGATTTTTTATCTGATTCAGTTTGTATTCCGGATGCGATTTGATTTCTGGACTTATTTCCAGCACGTAATTCTTCCGGAAGTAGTCTATACGGTACTGCTGACGATTATTTTTTACCGGATCTATTTTATTATCAACAAGAAACTGGCAGCGGACGAATTGGAGGGACAGCAATCACCTTGGCTAAGAAAATAAGAAATTTTTTCAAAAAGCTCTTTTCCCAGCGAACGATGATTCTTTTGGCGGTTTTTGTCGTCATGACGGTTATTCTGGTGGGCCGGCTTTTTGATCTCCAGATTGTAAATGGTGAAGAATACGCGCAGAACTTTACGATCAGCACCACCCGGGAAAGGGCGCTGAAGAGCACCCGCGGCAATATTTACGATGTAAACGGAAAACTGCTCGCCTACAATGAACTGTCCAACTCAGTTACCCTGGAGGACAGCGGAACCTATGAAACTACCCGGGAGCGGAACCTCTCTTTAAACGGAGAGATTTATCGTCTGATACAGCTCATTGAGAAGAACGGAGATTCTATTAATACCAGCAGCTTTCACATTATTGTGGATGAAAGCGGAAATTTTGCCTTTGATCTGTCAGAGGGAACTTCTTTGAACCGGTTTCGCGCCGATGTATATGGTGAGGCTCTGATCGATGATCTGGAAGAAGACGAGCTGAATGCATCTGCGGACACCATCATGGAATATTTAAGCGGATCCAGCCGTTTTGCCCTGTATAATGAGGATAATCCCTATACGGCGGAAGAGCTTTCTGAACACGGTCTGCCGGCAGAGATCAGCCGTGAAGAGCAGCTGAAAATTGTGATTGTGCGTTATCAGCTTTCTCTGACCAGTTACCAGCGTTATATGCAGGTAACAGTAGCTTCTGATGTCAGCGACGAGACAGTGGCAGCTATTATGGAAAATATTGACAGTCTTCCGGGCGTGGATATTGCAGAGGACTCCATTCGGGTATACAATGATGCAGAAGCACTGTCGTCTATCATTGGCTACACGGGCAGTCCTTCTCAGGAGGAGCTGGAAGAGCTGCAGCAGGTACGGGATGACTACAGCAGCACTTCGATTATCGGAAAGACGGGAATTGAGCAATATATGGAAACCACGCTTCAGGGAACAGACGGATCTGAACAGGTGATTGTGGATAACCTCGGCCGTGTGCAGGCTGTCAACGAAGATGCCACAGTGGAACCGATCCAGGGCAATGATGTCTATCTGACAATCGACAGTGAGCTGCAGGTTGCCTGCTATCAGATTCTGGAGCAGCGGATCGCCGGTATTCTGGTCTCCAACATTCAGAACATCAAAGCTGTGGATGACACGGCAGATACAGAATCCGATGCGATTCCCATCCCTATTTACGATGTGTATTATGCGCTTATCGAAAACAGTGTAATTGATATCTCTCATTTTTCAGCAGCAGATGCAACTTCTCTGGAGCAGCAGGTCTATCAGAAATTCCTGCAGAAGCAGGAGAGCGTGCTGTCATGGCTTAACTCTGAACTCAACGGAGAAAATCCTGAAGCATATGCTGCACTGAGCGATGAGGAAAAGGAATACGTCGATTATATTGTGGATGAAATGCTGACGACGGATACCGGTATTCTGAGTACCGATGTCATCGATACAGCGGATTCCGTCTATCAGGCATGGACCACGGATGAGAGCATAAGTCTGCGTGAATATCTTTCTTATGCCGCAAGCCAGAACTGGCTTGATATATCACAGCTTTCAGATGAGAGCACTTATCTGAATTCGGATGAGGTGTATCAGCTTCTGGTATCCTATATCCAGTCCTATCTGACAGAAGATACAGGATTTTCCAAGCTGCTTTACAAATATATGCTGCAGAACGACCAGCTCTATCCGGAGGAGGTCTGCGGCCTGCTTTACGACCAGAATATCCTGTCCAAGGACGACGCGGCTTACCAGAGCTTTCAGGCAGGTACGCTTTCACCCTACGATCTGATGATTCAGAAGATCCAGTCTCTGGAGATTACGCCGGCTCAGCTGGCGCTGGATCCCTGTTCAGGCTCCATGGTAGTGGTGGATCCGGATTCCGGCGAAGTACGGGCGCTGGTAACATATCCGGGATATGACAATAACCGCCTTGCCAATCAGATGGATACAGCGTATTACAATCAGCTTTACAACGACCTGTCCACGCCCTTTTACAACAAGGCAACCCAGCAGCTCACTGCTCCCGGGTCCACCTTTAAGCCGGTTATGGTCGCTGCAGGTCTGAACGAGGGTGTTATTGATGAAAATACCATCATTAACTGCGACGGCCTCTTCGGAGAAGGCCTGGTCAGCTCCACCGACCAGCTCCGCTGCTGGTACAGTCCCGGTCATGGTGACCTGAATGTGGTGAGCGGACTTGCCAATTCCTGCAATGAATTCTTCTGTACGATCGGATATCGCCTGGGGCTTAATGCAGAAGGAGAATTCGTACAGGACGACGCTATCAGCAAAATACAGATGTACGCTTCCATGTTCGGGCTGGATCAGGATACCAATCTGCAGATTTCAGAATCCTCTCCGCACGTATCGGATGAGCTGCCGATCCCGTCTTCCATCGGGCAGGGCACCCATCTGTACACAACGGCGCAGCTGGCCCGCTACGCGGCAACGATACAGACCAGAGGTACCAGCTATGATCTGAATCTGCTGGACAAGGTGACGGACTCCTCGGGAAATGTCATAGAGGAATATTCGCCGCAGATTGCCAATCAGTCCCAGTTCTCCGACGCGATCTGGGATGACATCCACGAGGGAATGCGCGGCGTGATCCAGAACAACGCAACCTTTTCCGATCTGCCGGTGGAACTGTACGGTAAAACCGGTACGGCCGAGGAATCCAGAAACAGGCCGAATCATGCGCTATTTATCGGATTTTCCCACTATGGCGAGGAGCAGGAGGACATTGCCTTTGCGGTGCGTATCGCTTACGGTTATTCATCCGGAAATGCCGCAGTGGCTGCAAAAGATATGCTGTCTTATTATTACAATCTGGAAGATGAAACAGAAGTTCTCACCGGAACAGCCGATTCAGAGGGACTGACCACCGCCGTTACAGACTGATCCGTTTTCTGGAAAAAATGCATAAGAAGAGGAAAGTAAAACGGGAATGAGGAGGAACGGTATGAGTGACATAATAGTCGTTACATCAGGAAAAGGCGGCGTGGGAAAAACCACCACGGCTGCCAATCTGGGGATTGGCCTGGCTAATCTGCAGAAAAAGGTGGTGATGGTGGATACCGACATCGGCCTTCGCAACCTGGACGTGGTGCTGGGTCTGGAGAATCGCATTGTCTACAACCTGGTGGATGTAATTGAAGGGCGCTGCCGGCTGAAGCAGGCTCTGATACGGGATAAGCGTCAGAAAGAGCTGTATCTTCTGCCGTCTGCCCAGACAAGAGATAAAACGGCAGTCACACCGGAACAGATGCGTAAGCTCTGTGATGAGCTGAGGACACAGTTTGATTATGTTCTGCTGGATTGTCCGGCCGGTATTGAGCAGGGATTTTTCAATGCCATTGCCGGCGCTGACAGAGCAGTGGTTGTGACTACGCCGGAGGTTTCTTCCATCCGGGATGCGGACCGGATTATAGGAATTCTGGAATCGTCGGGGCTTTCGGATGTTTTTCTTATTATTAACAGGATTCGTCCGGATATGGTACGCCGGGGCGAAATGATGTCTGTGGAGGATGTAGAAGAGATTCTGGCTGTTCCCTTAATCGGAGTTATTCCTGATGATGAGCAGGTAGTAGTTGCCACCAATCAGGGTGAACCGGTTACAGGGGCGGGATCCCTTGCCGGACGGGCCTATCAGAACATCAGCCGCAGGATTCTCGGAGAAGAAGTGCCATATCTGGATCTTACGGCAAAGAGGGGACTTTTCCGGCGTATTTTCAAAAAATAGGAGGCATAAGGTATGTTTCATGAACGGAAAACATTTTCCGGAATGGTGGCGAGGGAACGTCTGACCAGCCTGCTGAACGCGGAACGTCTGGCCTGCTCTCCCAGAAATATGCAGATGCTGAAAAATGACCTGACCATGACCATTAACCGGTATCTTCCGGCAGAAGAAAGCGCCATAACCATACAGATTGATTATGCGCCGGCGGTCATGACCATTAAAGTACCCATACAGAATACAGAGGAATCACATGCTGAGACAATATAAACTCAAAAATTACAATTTCAGACTGATTATCTGGCTGCTCATCATCAGTACGCTGGGGGTGCTGCTGGTAGGCTCTGCAGAGTCCAGCCTGCAGGATCGCCAGATGTATGGCGTCATCGCCGGACTTGTAATCATGGTCATCGTATCGCTGATGGATTACAGCTGGCTTCTGAATTTTTACTGGATTATTTATGTGCTGAATCTTGCGCTGCTGGTGCTGGTCGTCGTGGCAGGGTCCACTGTAGGCGGAGCCTCCCGGTGGATTGTCATCGGCGGAGACAACGGCTTTCAGTTTCAGCCTACGGAGATTGCCAAGATCTTTCTGATCATGTTCTTCGCCATGTTTCTTATGAAGCACGAGGATGATCTGAATACGCTGAAAACCATTGTAAAGGCGGTGGTGCTGCTTTTGATCCCTCTGGCGCTGGTTGCCAGCCAGCCGGATCTGAAAAATACCATAACCATAGCCGTTATTTTCTGCATTTTGATGTACGCGGCGGGACTGAGCTACAAAATTATCGGGGGCATCCTTCTGGTGGCTGTCCCCCTGGTGCTAGTGGGGATTTTCCTGATTACGCAGACTGATCTGCCCATCATCGACGACTATCAGAAAGAACGTATTATGACTTTTCTGAATCCGGATGACGAGGAGTATTCGGAATCGGCCATGCAGCAGAACAATTCCATCACCGCCATCGGAAGCGGCCAGCTCACGGGAAAGGGCCTGAACAACAACGAGGTTTCGTCTTCGAACCGGGGCAACTTTGTAGCGGAAATTCAGACAGACTTCATTTTTGCCGTGGCAGGAGAGGAGCTGGGCTTTGTCGGATGCTTTGCCATACTCCTTCTGCTGTTCCTGATCGTGCTGGAGTGCATACTGATCGGCAGGCGGGCCAAGGATCAGGCCGGCACGCTGATCTGCTGCGGGGTAGCATCCCTGGTAGCCGTGCAGAGCTTTATCAATATCTGTGTGGCCACCGGACTGATGCCCAATACAGGTACCCCGCTGCCTTTTGTCAGCTATGGTCTGACCTCTCTGATCAGCCTGTATATCGGGATGGGACTGGTCCTGAATGTGGGACTGCAGACCAGAAATTATTATGGAGGTGAAACAGTTAATGAATATCGGATTCATCGCACATGATGCCAAAAAGACGCTGATGCAGAACCTCTGCGTTGCATACCGCTCGATTTTCTCCAAACACCAGCTCTACGCTACCGGTACCACAGGACGCATGATTGAGGAAGCCTGCGGCCTGAATGTTCATAAGTATCTGGCGGGACATGTGGGCGGCGTGCAGCAGCTGGTCGTTCAGATTGAGCAGAATGATATCGATCTGCTGATTTTTCTGTGTGATCCGCTTACCCCCAAGCGTCATGAACCAGATGCCCGCCATCTGATTCATATCTGCGATATGCACAGTATTCCGCTGGCGACCAATCTGGCTACTGCTGAAATGCTGATCAAATCCTTGGACAGAGGAGAGATGGAGTGGCGTGAAATCTACAGGAAAACGGAATAAAACTATTTCCATACTCAACAGAATACTGATTGCCATAGTGCTTTGCATTGCTGTTCTCTGTGGAGTTGTGGCCATTCTGCTGTTCCGGCAGTCTCGGTATCTGGATCTGTCTGTTCCCTATGAAACGACAGCGTTGGAAAATACAGACAGTCTTTCAGAATTTTCCATGCAGGCAGCCGCTCCGTTTGCTTCAGAGCTTTGTGTTTCGGAGGGAACCGTAACGCTGCAGGGTGTTGCGCTGCAAAGTGCCGATGAAAAAGGATTTTTGCTTAATATGGATACGGGAGAGGCTATTTTTGCCCAGGGTATTTATGATCGGATTTATCCTGCCAGCATTACGAAGATCATGACTGCTCTCCTGGCTATCCAGTATGGCAACATGGAAGACCAGGTAGTGATGGAAGAGAGCGACTTTAATTTAGAGGAGGGTTCGCAGCTCAGCGGAATGGCAGCTGGAGACATTGTTACCATGGAGCAGCTCTTTTATGCTCTGGTGGTTCATTCGGCTAATGACGCAGCAATGGCTATTGCCCGTCAGATAGGCGGCACGGCGGAGCATTTCGTTGAAATGATGAATGAGGAAGCTTTGCGCCTGGGCATGACTGGTACACATTTCACCAACCCCCACGGCCTTCATGATCCGGAGCATTATACAACAGCCTACGATATTTATCTGATGCTGAACGAAGCGTTCCGGTACAGTATGTTCAGAGAAGCTTCTCAGCTTTCTGTCTATCAGCTTACTGCAGCGAGAGCCGACGGAAGCGAAGTTTCCTACCGGCTGGATGCGACAGATCAGTATCTGACCGGAGTTCAGACGGCGCCGAAAGATGTAACGCTTCTGGGAGGAAAAACCGGCACAACAGACCAGGCCGGCTCCTGTCTGGCGCTCATCGCCCAGAACGCGTACGGGATTCCGCATATTGCAATTATCCTGAATGCACAGAACCACGCGGTACTGTATCAGGACATGAATACTTTGCTGATGCAAATTAATTCCTAAATTTTTTGAATTTTGCTTGTATTTTTTGTTCAAATACACTATAATTAGAGCATGAACTAAGAAGTTTTTAGTCAAATTACAACTATTAAATCCAAGGAGGAAACTGCCATGGTTCAACTGATTGTGGGTAAAAAAGGAAAAGGAAAGACGAAATACCTTCTGGATAAGGTCAATACAGCTATCAAAGATGTATCCGGCAATATCGTATATCTGGACAAGAGTTCCAAACATATGTATGAGCTTAACAATAAGGTCCGTCTGATTGACGTCTCCGTATTTCCGTTAAAGAACAGTGATGAATTTATTGGTTTTGTCTGCGGTATCCTTTCACAGGATCACGATCTGGAGCAGATGTATCTGGACAGCTTTCTGAGGCTGTCGCGGCTGGAAGGCAATGAAGGTATGATAGACGACTGTGTTTCTCAGCTGGAAAATGTAAGCAAATTGTTCCATGTAGATTTTGTTCTCAGCGTTTCCATGGATAAAGAAGAATTGAGCGCCGGCCTTCAGGAGAAGGTTATTCTGGCTTTGTAATACATAAAGAACTTATGAATGAAAGAGAGGGCAGCCTGTACAGAAGATTTCTGCTGTCCTCTTTTTTTGCGCCTGTCAGTTCAGGGGTTTTCCGAAATTTTTCCTTGAGTAATATTTCAGATAATGGTAGAATAGGGTGGGAGTTATTTCAGGGGATAATTAATAAGGAGCAGGAAATTGTTCAGAAAAAAGCATTTCAATATAAATATCGGAACAGTGATCTTTGGCGCACTGTTTCTCTATTTAATCATTACGGTCGTTCTGTATCTGACAGCGGAGCATATTTCTTCGTATCAGGTAACATCCGGGCCGTTATCCCAAAATGAGACGTATACAGCACTGGCTTTGCGTTCGGAAGAGGTGGTGGATGCCACTGCCGGCGGATATGTCAGCTATTATCTGGGCGACAGCTCCAAGATCAGCCAGGGTGGTGCCGTCTGCGGCATTGGCAGTACGCAGAATCTTCTGGAAAATAAAACTCTGACTGCTTCTGATCTGCAGACATTGCAGGAAGCGGCTTCCAATTTTTCGCAGTCGTACGACGGAGGGGATTTCAGCAGCGTCTATGATTTCAAATATACGCTGGATGGCAAAATTTTAAGCACAGAAGATCCTTCATCCCTGAGCGGCACCCTTGTCACATCGGACAGTGACGGAGTTGTGGCCTATTCCTGCGACGGCTATGAGACTTTGACGCAGGAAGATATTACTCCGGAAATTTTCAGCGAAAAATCCTATCGCAGAACAAATCTGCGGACGGAGGAACAGATCAGTGCAGGAGATCCGCTGTACCGTCTGATTCGCAGTGAGACGTGGTCCATCGTTATTCCCGTGACAGACAGGCAAACGGTGCGGCTGGCTTCCCACGATACGATTCAGGTAAAATTTCTGAAGGACGGACAGAGTGAGACAGGGCAGCTTTCTCTTTTTGTGTCCGGTGATCAGCGTTACGTGCAGATTACTTTTACCAGCGGAATGATACGGTACTGCAACGACCGGTTCCTGGATGTGGAACTGGTGACGAACACCAGAAGCGGTCTGAAAATTCCAATATCCGCCATTGTCACAAAAGAATTCTATACGATTCCATCCTCTTTTCAGACGGTAAGCGGAGAGAACAGTGAAGTCGGCTTCCTGAAGGAAATAACGGATGAAAACGGAGAGACAACAACTACTTTTGTGGCATCTACTCTGTATGAGGAGGTCACGGACGAAGATACCGGCGAATCTGTTTACTACGTGGATATGAATGATTTTCAGGAGGGAGACGTACTGATCCAGCCGGATTCCAACGCTCGTTATACTGTAGGAGCAACCGGCACGCTGGAGGGAGTTTACTGCATTAACAGAGGCTACGCCGTATTCCGGAAAATTGTCATTATTGATCAGAATGAAGAATTCTGCATTGTGGAATCAGGAACCAGCTATGGTATTGCTCAATACGATTATATCGTTGAGGATGGAACCCAGGTGAACGAGAACGAGATCCTGTACTAAAGGAGGAATAAAATATGCTGCGTGAAAATTACAGGGATGTGGAGGAAAAAATTGCGGCTGCCTGCGCCAGAAGCGGACGAAAAAGAAGCGAGGTAACACTGATCGCCGTCAGCAAGACAAAGCCTGCTGAAATGATACAGGAGATCTACGACCTGGATCAGAGAGACTTTGGAGAAAATAAGGTGCAGGAGCTGACTGGAAAAATAGATCTGCTGCCATCCGATATACGCTGGCATCTGATCGGGCATCTTCAGCAAAATAAGGTGAAGTACATTGCAGGACGCGTATGTCTGATTCATTCTGTGGATTCCCTGCGTCTTGCAGAAACCATCAGCCGGGAAGCCCTGAAACACAGCTGCACAATTCCCATTCTGATCGAGGTGAACGTAGCCGGAGAGGAGAGCAAATTCGGCGTATCCGTGGAGGAAACACTTCCTCTTGTGGAAGCGGCTGCTCAGCTTCCTGGAATCGAAATCCGGGGATTAATGACAATCGCACCATATGTTACCGACCCTGAGGAAAATCGTCCTGTTTTCAAAAAATTAAGGGAATTAAGTGTTGACATCGCCGGGAAAAACATTAATAATGTTACTATGAGTGTTTTAAGCATGGGCATGACCGGAGATTACGAAGTCGCCATAGAAGAAGGTGCCACGATGGTCCGGGTAGGGACAGGCATCTTCGGTGCACGTGATTACGGCGCTCAAAAATAAGCAATCAGATCAATAGGAGAGGAATCAATGAGTGTTTTAGACAAATTTTTAGACGCAATCCGTCTGAATGACGATTACGATGAAGATGACGAGTTTTTTGACGAAGATGATATAGAAGAAGAGGACGAGCCCAAGCCGAAGAAAAGATTCTTTAAGAAAATGGCTGATAACGACCTGGACGAGGAAGAGATTCGCCCGGCGAAAAAAGCTGCGGCAAAAACATCTTCTGTCGGCGCGGTTAAACAGCCCAAGCAGCCTAAGACTTCCGTATCTTCCAAGATCACTCCAATGCGGAAGAGATCCGGCGCAAGCACCATGGAAGTCTGCGTGATCAAGCCAACCTCTATGGAGGATACGCGTGAAATCGCGGATACGCTGTTGGATAACTGTACTGTTGTATTGAATCTGGAGGGCATCGATGTGGAAGTGGCCCAGAGAATTATTGATTTCTCTTCCGGTGCCTGCTATGCCATCGGCGGAAGCCTGCAGAAAGTATCCAGCTATATCTTCATTCTGACTCCGGCCAGCGTGGAGATATCCGGAGATATACAGGATATTTTGAACGGAGCAGTTCCGTCAATCAGGACTGAGTTTTAAGCATGGAGAGGGAAGAGCTCTTTCGCGGCAGGATGAAGGATCTGGCGGATGCCGCATACAGCCGCGGTATTGTGACCTTCAGCGATTTTCTGGATTTGTATGAAATTCATATGATACATGGCATGGACTGGAGAGGGTGCGGGGTGACCGTATCCCTCTCCGGCGGCTATGCAGCAGCAGAGCGTCAGATGGCAGCGTTTGTTCCTGATGCTCTTTCTTATGATTGGGATTATCCTGTAATGTGCCTTCGGATCGCTCCGGAATTCCCTAAATTTGCAGAAAAGCTGACGCATCGGGATTATCTGGGATCCATCCTTGGCCTGGGGCTGGAGCGCTGCAAAATAGGAGATATTCTTGTGCATGAAAAGGAAGCCTGGTGCTTCTGTCAGGAAAAAATAGCAGGATTTTTGCTTCAAAGCCTGCGCGCTGTCCGCCATACGTCAGTTATTGTTTCTTCTGTGGATAATATGGCGGAGCAGGATTTACGCCCAAATGAAAAAGAGATTACGGGAACGGTGGCTTCCATACGTCTGGATTCCGTCATCTCTCTGGCATTTTCCATTTCACGTTCTGCGGCCGTTCCGCTCATTGAGGGAGGAAAGGTTTTCGTAAACGGCCGCATGATTACTTCCAATGGTTTTCGCCTTTCAGAGGGAGATCTGATCTCAGTACGCGGTACGGGAAAGTTTCGGTATGGCGGCACTCTGACGCACACCAGAAAAGGGCGGGAACTGATTCAGGTATTTCGCTTTATATAAGGAGGAATAGCAGCATGGAATCACTGATTGTAGAAAGAAAGCGAACATCGGAGACGGATTTTTCCTACGAAATTTGCCTGGAACATGGTTTCGATCTTCTTTCTGGTAAAGTGGCCGCAGTAAAGGCCCATGCAAAGAAAATATGCATAGTAGCTGACAGCCATGTGGCAGCACTGTATCTGGATCAGGTCAGAAGTCTTCTGGAGGCTGCCGGATACCATACCGTTACTTTTGTATTTCCTGCCGGAGAGGAGCAGAAAAACCTGGAAACTGTACGTGAGCTGTATTGTTTTCTGATCCGTGAAAAGTTTGAAAGAAAAGATCTTTTGGCCGCTCTGGGAGGAGGCGTCACCGGCGATCTGACAGGTTACGCTGCCGCGACATATCTCCGGGGTATTGATTTCGTACAGATTCCCACAACGCTTCTGGCCCAGGTAGACAGCAGTGTGGGCGGCAAGACAGGGGTTGATTTTGACGCTTATAAAAATATGGTTGGTGCCTTTCATCAGCCGCGTCTTGTTTATATGAATATGGATACGCTGAAAACACTGCCGGAACAGCAGTTTGTATCAGGAATGGGCGAGGTATTAAAAACGGGCCTGATCCGGGACCGTGATTTTTATGAATGGCTTCTGAAACAAAAGCAGCAGATTCTGGACAGAGAGCCCGGCACTATGGCCCGCGTAATCAGAGAATGCTGCCGCATCAAGGCAGCAGTGGTAAAGGATGATCCGCAGGAACAGGGACTCCGTGCCATTTTAAATCTGGGACATACCATCGGCCATGCCGTAGAAAAGCTGATGAACTTCCAGCTGCTTCATGGCCAGTGTGTGGGCATCGGTACAGTTGGCGCCGCCTGGCTGTCCATGCAGAGAGGCTGGCTGCCGGAAAGAGATTATAATACAATTATTCAGGCTAACCAGGCGTTTAGGCTTCCTGATTCCGTGGAAGGTCTGAACCCGGATGCGATCCTTAAAGCCACAAAATCCGATAAAAAAATGGAAGAGGGCCGGATCAAATTTGTTCTTCTGAAGGGTCTGGGAAACGCAGTAGTAGACCGTACGGTAACTGACGAAGAACTGCTGGGCGCCATTCGTACCATATGCAGGAAATGACATCGGAGAAAAAGTTTATGAAAAAAAACACGCAAAATATCACATACTATATTAAAATTGCAGTATTTATGGCTGTCCTGATCGGCCTGGATCAGTTCACAAAATATCTGGCTGTTCTCTTTTTGAAAAACAGAGATGCGGTTTCATTGATACCGGGCGTTCTGGAGCTGCGCTATCTGGAAAACTCCGGAGCAGCTTTTGGTATGCTCCAGAATCAGCAGTGGATTTTTGCCATCCTGACTGTGGTATTTCTGATAGCTGCTATCGCAGTGTTCCGAAAGACGCCAAAGACCGGGCGGTATATTCCTCTGATTCTCACGGTATCCGTCCTGGTATCCGGAGCAATTGGCAATTTTATAGACCGGCTGGCTCACAGATATGTAGTGGATTTTATCTACTTTTCCATCATTGATTTTCCGATCTTCAACGTAGCGGATATTTATGTTACGCTCTCGGTTATCGCGCTGCTGATACTGATTTTCTTCCACTATAAAGAGGAAGATTTTCAGTTTCTCAGAAAAAAGAAGAAAGAAAATGCGGGAGAGCAGTAAAAATGGAAACGATTATCCTTACTGCAGGCGCAGAAGATGCAGGAGAGCGTATAGATGCATATCTGGCCAGCTGCTTATCAAATCTTTCCAGATCCTATCTTCAGAAGATTTTGAAAGCGGGAGGGGTCACAGTGGCCGGAAAACCGGTCCGCGCCAGCTTCCGTCTTTTTGAAGGAGCAGAAATCAGGCTGGATATTCCTGAGGAACAGGAACCGAATATTCTTCCGGAGGATATACCTCTGGATATACTTTATGAAGACAACGAACTGCTGGTGGTCAACAAGCCAAAAGGGATGGTGGTGCACCCGGCAGCAGGCCATTATTCGCATACACTGGTTAACGCTCTGATGTTTCACTGTCGCGGACAGCTTTCGGGAATCAACGGAGTTCTGCGTCCGGGAATTGTTCACCGTATCGACAAAGATACGACCGGGGTGCTTGTGGTCTGCAAGACGGATCTGGCTCACAGATCTCTGGCGGAGCAGCTCGCCGTACACAGCATCACAAGAAAATATCGCGCAATAGCTTACGGCCTTTTTAAAGAGGATGCTTTCACAGTGGAAGGAAATATCGGGCGCCATCCGGTGGAACGTAAGAAAATGGCAGTTCATGTCAGAAATGGGAAACCGGCTGTCACACATGTTCAGGTTCTTGAAAGGCTGAAGGGCTTTTCCTATGTGGAATGCTCTCTGGAAACGGGCAGAACTCACCAGATTCGGGTTCATCTTTCTTCTGTTGGTCACCCGCTGTTGGGCGACGAGCTATACGGGCCAAAAAAATGTCCTGTTGCCGGCCTGCAGGGCCAGACGCTTCATGCTATGGTTCTGGGATTCCGGCATCCGGTGACGGATGAGTACCTGGAATTTACCGCACCGCTCCCGGAATATTTTCAAAAACTTCTGAAAAAACTCCGATGATTTCCGGCTATTTTCCGAAAATCTTCCGCACATCTGAAATTTTCTTTTTTGTAGAAAAAATGTCCATAAACGCTATGCAGGAGTATACTTTTTTGCAATTTTATATTATAATAATAGAAAGAAGTGGATTTCGGAAGAAGGAGGTACTCGTATGAATACAATAGTGACAATTGGAAGGCAATACGGAAGTGCGGGTCACGAAATTGGACGAAAGCTCGCTAAGGACCTGAATATTCCATTCTATGACAAAGAGCTCCTGGAAAGAGCAGCCAAAGAAAGCGGACTGTGCAGGGAAATCTTTGAAAATCATGATGAAAAACATACCAACAGCTTTCTTTTTTCCCTGGTGATGGATACGTACTCCTATGGCTATCCAAGTGGAACCATGGCGGAAATGCCACTCAATCAGAGAGTTTTTCTTGCCCAGTTTGATGCTATTCGTCAGATTGCAAAAGAAGGACCCTGTGTGATCATTGGAAGATGCGCTGATTACGCTCTGGAAAATATGTCTAACTGTTTCAGCGTATTCATCCGTGCGGATTTGCAGCTTCGGATCAGAAGAATTGCAAGGTTATATGACCTGACGGATGCCAAGGCAAAGGAACAGATTCAGAAGACTGATAAGAGCCGTTCCAGTTATTATAACTATTATACAAGCAAAAAATGGGGAGACCTTAACAGTTATCATCTCTCTGCAGACAGCGGCGTTCTGGG
>DVJR01000151.1 GCA_018716575.1 Candidatus Scatomonas merdavium
AGCTCTCGTCCATGGATAATCCCCGTCTGTCACTCTGATATATCCATTGTAACGAGTTTTCTGCATTTTATACAGCTTGTAATACAGGAAGTAATTTAGTCCCATTTTATGAAATACAACTCTTTTGTATATCACCTTTTACTATTATAATATTTCATTTTCTGGAAATAGTAAAGACAAACCTTCAAACTTTTCCAAAAAAAGCAGAGACTGCCGTAAAAAGCCGACTGAAAATATAGCAAGCCGCCAGATATAGAATAATCCCGGGAATTATTGCTATATCTGGCGGCTGCCTGCACTTCATAATCGCTTTTGCACCAGCCTCCGTCTGCTATTTCAAACTGCTTTTGAGGCATCCTGTTTGTCATTTCCAGTCAGCTTTTACGCCAGCCTAATCCGCTCGCGCCCGGCAGCGTTTTTTTGCCGGTCAGCCTTTCAGCCACGGCACAGCCGCTGCAATCTTCCGAGCACGGAGCTTTTCTCAAAAATCAGATACAGGACGCTGCCGAATACAATGCCGCAGACGGTCTGTCCCGCCAGCAGGGAAACCTCTGCCAGGGCGCCGTACTGGCCATACAATGGTATTTTCACTATCGTATATAAGACAATCTGCACCAGCCCGCCGATCACGGCTCCGGCCAGCCAGCCAAACTTCATATTTTTCAAAATCCGATACATGAACAGCCCCATGAGCAGCGCCCAGACTCCCTTAATCACCGCCGTTGGCACCACCCAGATCATATAACCGCCCAGCAGATCCGCCAGGCCCGCTCCGATGGCGGCCGCCAGCACCGCATGGCCCGTTCCCAGCAGGCATACGCTCAGAATAATCATACAGTCGCCCAGATGGGCATATCCGCCGAAAGGCGACGGAATCTTGAAAATATATGTTCCCAGAAATACCAGCGCCGCCATCAGCGCCGTAACCGTAGCTCTTCTCGTATTCATTTTTCCTCCTGTCTGCCCAGCTTCATCAGCCTGGCCGCATTGTTGTAAAAGACATCCTCCAGCTCCCGGTCCTTCAGACCACAGGAAAGAATCCTCTGGATTTCCACCGTAGGATGATGGAACGGAGAATCAATACCGAACATCACCCTCTGGCTGCCCACCTGCTCATAGGCATTTTTGATCTGGCAGCCCATGGGCATGCCGGAGGTCTCCAGAAACAGGTTGTCGTATTTTTTCGCCACCTTGATGGTCGCGTCGATATAGACGCCGTGGCCGTGGCCCATGTGCAGCATCACCATTGGCACGTCCGGATGACGCTCCGCCAGCATGCCGATCTGCCAGGGCAGCGAATACGGCGGATGGCCGCAGTGAATAAACATAGGCTTGCCATAATGGCGGCAGATCTCCACCACCGGATCTACACACTCATCATCCGCCGTGTAAGCGTCAAACAATGGCTGCAGCTTTGCTCCCTGAAAGCCCTCGTCACGAATATAATGCTCTGCCATGTCATAAGCTGCCTGCCCCTCCGAAGGGTTAACCCATACTACCGGAACGATCTGCTCCGGATACCGGTGATACACCTCCGCTGTCTCCCGGTTCAAATGGCAGCCGGCCGCGCAGAGAATTGTCTTCTCTATCTGATAGGCTTCCATCTGCTCCATCAGCCGTTCCCCGTCAAAATCAATATTAAAGGGATTCCCAAACTTTCCTATATGGGTATGGGCGTCTATTTTTTTTAATCTGCTGAATTCATTCATATTCTCTGACCACCTTTCCGGCGAAAACGCCGCCGTTTTTTCAGTGACTATCATACATAATATTTGGCATGAATAAAATGGTCAGTTTTAATATTTTTAACCAGTCCACTTTTGCTGTTTCCCTGAAACCGGGATAGCGGCTTCAATATACACAAATCAGGCGGAAGCGGTTCAGAAAAAGTTCGTCTTTTCTGAAACCGCTTCCGCCTGTCACTATTTTCTCACGCTTATTTGCCGCTCATATATCCGCCGATACTGCTTTTACGCAATCTCTGTATTTTTTACAGATTCCGCAATAGCCTGAGCCAACGCCTCCACATCAGCCATCTGTGCATCCTTCAGGCTGGATTTAATGGTTACGCCCTGCTCCAGAATATTCATATTCTTCATGCCGGAGAGAATCTCCTTCATCTGCTTTCCGGACTGTGCCGCCCAGGTTCCGTTCTCCATCACAGCCACCGTACGGTTCTGCAGATTATGAGCCTTCAGCTCCCGCAGCAGATGATCCATATTGCTGAAAATTCCGCTGTTGTACGTCACCGAAGCAAATACCAGATGGCTCCTGCGGAATGCCTCTGACAGAATGTAGGACGGATGAGTCGCTGATACATCATACACCGCAATATCCTTCACTCCCAGATCTGCCAGCCGGGAAGCCAGCACATTTGCCAGATTCTCTGTATGTCCATAGATAGAACCATACACGATCATGACAGAAGCCTCCTCCGGCGTATAGGAACTCCATTTCACATATTTATCAATGAACCAGCCGATGTTCTCCCTCCAGATCGGTCCATGCAGCGGGCAGACCATATTGATCTCCAGCCCGGAGGCCTTCTGCAGCAGAGCCAGCGCCTGTGCGCCGTATTTTCCGACGATGTTTGTATAATATCTTCTGGCGTCATCCAGCCAGTCACGCTCAAAATTCACCTCATCCGCATACAGGTTGCCGTTCATGGCCCCGAAGGTTCCAAAGGCGTCTGCGGAAAACAGCGTCTTGTCCGTCACATCATACGTAACCATCACCTCCGGCCAGTGAACCATCGGCGCATTGACAAAGGTAAAGGTATGACGTCCGGAGGAGAAGGTATCTCCCTCGTTGACCAGCACGGCCCGGGAATCAATGTCAAAGCTGAAGAACTGTTTAATCATTCCGGCGATCTTGGCATTGCAGATCACCTTTACCTCCGGATACCTCCGGACGATCTCCTCGATCATGGAGCAGTGATCCGGCTCCATATGGTTGACGATCATGTAATCCAGGCTTCTTCCTCCCAGCACATGCTCCACATTTTCAAAGAACTGCCCGCTGATCGATTTGTCCACCGTGTCCAGCAGAACAGTTTTCTCATCCATCATGACATATGCGTTATAGGAAACGCCGCGGGGGATGGGATATACATTTTCAAAAAGAGCCAGTCTGCGGTCCGTACCGCCTACCCAGTATAACTCATTCTTAATATTCTTGACACAATACATGGCCTGTTCTCCTCTCGTATTTTTGCGGTTTGCCGTTTTTTCGGCTACATTATAGCATAAAACCATGTATGTGGCAAAGATTTCTTTCAGTTAATGTGCTGATTAACGTACGCGACACATTTTTTCAAATCATCTCCGGATACGGGTCCGGCAAAGGTATACTGTTCTCCATTTTTCAGCTCCAGCACCATGGCCGGAAAAGCACCCATATATTTGCTGTTCCGTGCGCCGGCTACATCCGCCATGGCGAAAACCACCGGCGGCTCTTTTTTCGCCCTGCTGGAGGAAACCGCCATACCGACCAGACCGAAAACAGAAGCTCCGCTGCTCCCCATGGTCTTATGGAATTCCAGATGGTCGTGAAATACATTCAGAAGTCCTGTCGCCTTGGCCACACCCAGCTTCGAATCCCCTTTATACATGGAAAGCTTCAGGGGTCTCGGCCTGTTCACGCTCTCCAGAATGGTTCCGCTGCCGGCGCTCTGCGCCTGTTCCTGGGGCCGGGACTGCTGCCGGAACTGATCCGCCGGTTCCGGCTGAATCCGGGATGTTTCCGTCTGCATACGGGACGGCTCTGCCTGCGTCTGCTGTGCCTGTATGCTCTCCAGCGTCCTGACCATTTGCTCCTGCGCCCTGTGCCGCTGCGCCGCATCCAGCTTCGTACCGCATTTATTACAAAACATCAGCCCTTCGGCAACCGTACTGCCGCACTCCGGACAGATTCTCTCTCCGGGCGGCGAAACAGCCTGCGCCACTTCATTTCCGCAGAACGGGCAGAACCGGGCTGCCTCCGGAATGACTCTTCCACACCTTATACAAAACATCTTCTTCTACCTCCCTTTTCCTGTATTCTACTTTACAGGAATCCGGAGGGGCTTTCAATCAATTCCCATAAATTAAGGGAATTGACAGGTGACTTTCCGCCTGAATTATGCTAGTCTAAGAATGAAAAAATACCTGTCACAGGAAGGAGCACAGAATATGAAAACAGCACAGGATCTGCGGACGCTTCTGCAGAGCATTGACCATAAAAGCTATCCTGCATACAAATCCACGCAGGGCATTTACCGTTTTCCCGGCTATCTGCTTTCCATTGATCACGTGCAGGGTGATCCTTTTGCCTCGCCGTCCAGGGTCAGCATCCACATAGACGGAAAGACCGCCGGATTTCCTACAGAGCTTTACGATACCCGGCCCAAACGGACAGCTCTTCAGGATCATCTGACACGGCTCTTCTACGGCGAAATCGACCGTTTTAATTTCAGGGCAAAGGGCAGCGGAAAAAGCGGCCTGCTCTCCGTCAGCCGCTGCGGCCAGGAAATTCTGGAACGCTCCGCCTGCACTCTGAATCCGGCAGACGGTTCTCTGATTCTGCGGATGCAGATCGGCTTCCCGGCCGGCGGACGCACTATCCATTCCGGAGAGCTGATCCGGATTCTTTATGACTTTCTGCCGGACTGCGTGAACGACAGCCTCCTTTATAAGAACCTGGACAAAAAGAAATGCCAGGAGGTACGCGCTCTCTGCGAGGATCAGGAATTCATCCGCGCCCAGCTCCGGGAACGGGGTCTGGCCGCTTTCGTGGCAAACGGATCCATTCTTCCCAGGCTTTCCGGCGTCTCCGAACGCCCCATGAAGAAAGCCGTTCCTTTCGTCTCGCCAGCTTCCCTGGAGATCTCCATGAAGCTTCCCAACAGGGGTGCCATAAAGGGGATGGGCCTGAAAAAAGGCATCACCCTGATCGTCGGCGGAGGTTTTCACGGAAAGTCCACGCTTCTGAAAGCGCTGGAGCGCGGAGTCTATAATCACATCGCCGGAGACGGACGGGAATTCGTCATCACCGACAGCTCCGCCGTCAAGCTCCGTGCGGAGGACTCCCGCAGCATCAGCAACGTGGATATTTCTCTGTTCATCAACCACCTGCCCGGCGGCCGCGGCACCGGCAGTTTTTCCACAGAGGACGCCAGCGGAAGCACCTCTCAGGCGGCCAATGTCATTGAGGGTATTGAGGCAGGCACTTCCCTGTTTCTGATCGATGAGGACACCTCCGCTACCAATTTCATGATCCGTGACGGACTGATGCAGAAGGTTGTGGCCGACCGGGAGGAGCCGATCACGCCCTTCATCAGCAGAGTGCGCTCCCTTTATGAACAGGCCGGCATTTCTTCTATTATTGTGGCCGGAAGCTCAGGATCTTATTTTCACACCGCGGATACGGTCATTCAAATGAAGGAATATCTGCCCTTTGATATCACAGAAAACGCTAAGGCAATCGCTGCTTCCTGGGGCGGGGCCGTGACGCCGGCCGGAGATTTCCGGATTCCGGACTTCCGCCGCTGTCCGCGCCCGGCAGAAGGGCTGCGCAATCAGGACCGTCTGAAGATCAAGGTTCTCGGCCGGGAGGGCATCCAGATCAACCGCTCTTCCACAGACCTGCGCTATCTGGAGCAGCTCGCCGACGGCGAACAACTGGCCGCCCTGGCCTATCTTCTGGTCTACGCCTCCCGCCACCTGATGAACGGGCAGCGCACGCTGACGGAGATCGTAGACGCTCTGGAGCAGCGCATGGACCGGGAAGGTCTGGCCTCTCTGACCGATTCTTCCTATCTGGCGTCCGACCTCTGCCGCCCCAGACGCCAGGAGATCTTTGCCTGCTTCAACCGCTGCCGGGAGCTGCGCTTCTGATCGAAGCTGCGCGCCGCGCCTGAAAAACAAAATTACATTTCCGGGAGTTTATACTGTGAGTATCAAATAGAAGAAAGAGGGAAAACTCATGAAGAAAAAAATTCAGGTTATCATCTGCATTCTCACAGTCCTGCTGGCAGCCGCTTTTACAGGCTGCGGCACCAGATTATCCCGGGCCAACGCCGACACCGGAAAAGCTGCGGTAAACGCCGTCGATCAGTTTCTGGATGGAAACCTCTCAGCCACTTCCGCGCTGAATACCCTGGAAAGCTGCTATGACAGCGTCACAGACGAAGACGGCAGCAACAGTACCTATCTCCGGGCATGCATCAGTAATGCTTCCACCGCTGTTTTTGAACACGCCATAGTGCAGACTTCCGGCATGGATTACGGCGACGCCAATGTGGTAGACAAGCGAAACGATCTGGCGGAGTTTCTGGGGATGGCGAAGCGCTGATCCATCCGGCTTCGTCACCGCAAATCCGGTTTTCACCCCAAAGGAGCCGGGACTGCCGCAAAAAGCCGATTGAAAGTGTGGTAAGCCTCCAGATATAGCAATAATCCCGGGGATTATTGCTATATCTGGAGGCTGCTCGCATTTCAAAATCGCTTTGGCGCCAGCCTCGGTATTTTTCTCCCTTTCTTTCCCTTAACATTTTACAGAACTGCGATTTCAGATTTTACATTCGTCTGATAGACTGCATAGGGAAATTTTTAAGAGGAAAGGAAGGAAGAGAATGAAGAAACCGTTTTTTAGCTCCGCGTTGAGCGCGCTTCTGGCTGTCTCCGCCGTTCTGCCGGTGGCAGCGGTACCCGCCTATGCGGCAGAAAACACCGTATTTATCAATGAAATTGAATCTGACGATCCGGACGGCAGAAATGACTGGGTAGAAATTGTAAATACCGGCGATACGGCCGTGGATATCAGCGGCTGGTTCGTCACCGACGACAAGGGGCTGGAACGTCTGCCAGGAGAAACCTGGGGGCTGCCCGAAGGAACCGTTCTGCAGCCCGGAGCCGTTCTGGTGCTGGAAGATTCTGTCGATTTTGATTTCGGCCTTGGCAAAGAGGATACTGTCTCTCTGTATAACGGCAACAATGAACTCATGGATTCCCATGCTTACGAAGGACATGCTTCGGGAACCTATTCCCGGGTACCGGACGGCACCGGAGATTTTGTAGATCAGGCCGCTACAAAAAACGCCTTGAATATCGTACCCGACGAACCCGCAGGCGATGACACGCAGCCGTCTCAGAGGCTGGTCATCAATGAGATCAACTCTTCTCCGGACGACTGGGTGGAGCTCATGAACACCGGATCGGAAGAGCTTGATCTCTCCGGCTATGAAATCCGGGACAATTCTGACGACCACCGCTGGAAATTCCCCGAGGGAACTATGATCGGCGCCGGAGAGCTCCTGCTCGTAGACGCCGGAAGCCAGGGACAGGTCTATAACGATCAGACAGGCACTTATGAAGAGGGCACTTTTGAGGCGGCCATCGGCATCGGCTCCGGAGATTCCATCCGTCTCTACGACGCTTCCGGAAGCCTGCTGGACGAATATTCCTGGACGGAACACGCCTCCTGCAACGGCGATGCGGCGCTCGCTTCCTTTGGCAGATACCCGGACGGCACCGGTTCCTTCTGCCTGATGCCGGAAACGCCCGGAGAATCCAACACCTGGTACGCTCCCTCCGTTGTAATCAATGAAGTGGAATCCAACGGTGACGATACGGACTGGGTGGAAATCCTGAACACCGGGACTTCCACGGTGGACATCTCCGGATGGTATCTGATGGACAACGATCCGGTGGGCCACGCAGCCGACGTTACGCCTGTCGCGGAAGGCACGGTGCTGCAGCCCGGCGAATACTATGTATTTGATGGCGCCAGGGACTTTACTTTCGGACTTGGCGATAATGACCAGGCCACCATTTACAACCGGGACGGCGTGACGGTCGCTGAATACAGCTGGACCTCCCACGCCCAGGGCGTATATGCCAGAATCCCGGACGGCACCGGAGATTTTGAGGATTTTGCAGCTTCCACCAAGGGCGCGGCCAACATCGTCACAAATCCTGTCGTGCTGAATGAAATACAGTCCAATGACCCGAACGGCGGAAACGACTGGATCGAGCTGGCCAATCCCACCGGAGAAGCACTTGATATTTCCGGAATCGTCATCCGGGACGACGACGATTCCCACGAATATGTAATTTCCGAAGGTACGACCATCCCGGCCAACGGATTCCTGGTCATCGACGATCTGAGCTTCGACCTGGGCAGCGATGATTCCGTCCGCCTGTTTGAGGACGGCCGTCTGATCGCCTCCGCCACCTGGACAGGCCACACGAATCCCACCTGGGGACTGTATCCGGATGTAAACGGAACCGAATACAGAAATACGCTGGAAGCCACTCCCGGAGCAGCCAACCGGTTCGCCGGCGTTCCCGAGGTCATCCAGTGGCCCGGCTCGGATGAGATCACGGTATTCGATACCGAATCCACATTCCTGGAGGATTCCTCGGGTCTGGACTTTTTCAACGGACAGCTCTACGCCGTGGACAACGGGACCGGAAAATTCTGGATCCTGGATGTGGCGTCTGACGGTACCTTAAGTTTTGCAGACGGCTTTGAGGAGGGCAAGCGGATACGGTTCCAGAAGGATGCCGGCAATCCGGACGCCGCCGGGCCGGACGCGGAAGGCATCACCGTTGACGGCAGCGGACTTGTCTATATCGCTTCGGAGCGGGATAACAGCGCAAAGGGCGTCAATTATAACACGATACTGATGGTGGATCCTCAGGCGGAGGGTTCTGATCTGGTCGCCTTAAAGGAATGGGATCTGACTGCCTCCCTTCCGCAGGTTTCCGCAAATATGGGAATTGAAGCGGTGGAATGGATTTCCAACGAGGCAGCCGGGAACCTTCTGGATCAGAATACCGGCAGCGCCTTTGATCCGGCCGATTATCCCGATGCGACAGCCGGCGGCGTATTCCTGGTAGCCCTGGAGGACAACGGACACGTCTATACCTATGTATTAAATGAGGACGGTTCTGCCGTACAGATCGCAGACCTGGATCCTGGTCTGGGCGGTGCCATGGCGCTGGATTATGATACCTATGAAAATGCGCTCTGGGTGGTTGCAGACAACGGATACGGCAACAACGCGGCGAAAATCACGCTGAACGGAACCGCAGATCCTGAAGTCATTCACATTCTTCCGCCGGCCGGACTGGACGCTTCCGCCAACAACGAAGGCTTCGCTATCGCCGACGCCTCCTGGACGGTAAACGGACAGCGCCCGGTATACCGCTTCCAGGACGGAGTAACCAGCGGTGCCCTGACCATCGGTTCCCTGAACTGTGATTACAGCGCGGAGGAGCCCGGCACAGACACACCGGATGACGGGCAGGATGACAGCAATCCGGGAGGCGGCAGCCAAAATCCTTCCGGCGATGAGAATCAGAATCCCGGAAATACTTCCGGAAATAACGGCAGCGGAAATAATACCACCGGCTCCGGCGGCAATAAAACGGGCGGCAGCGGAACTACTGCTCCCCGAACCGGCGATTTCAGCACCCCGGCCTTCTGGACGGCGCTGACAGTTCTCGCTCTGGGCGGCGCGCTGAGCGGAATCATTATCCGCAAAAAACAGAAAGCCTGATAAAAAATGAACTTCTGATATCTGCTCCACGGAACAGAAAAAAGCTGAAAAAGAGCTCTCGCCTTCCACAGGCGGGAGCCTTTTTCAGCTTTTTTATATCCCATACCAGAGCTGCTTCTTCGCTTTATTTTCCCAGCTCCCAGAACGCCACTGCGCTGGCCGCCGCCACATTCAGAGAATCCACTCCGTGGGACATGGGAATCTTCACCGTATAATCAGAAGCCGCTATCGTCTTATCCGTAAGTCCGTAGCCCTCTGAACCCAGTATAACGGCCAGCTTTTCCTCTTCCCTCAGCCGTCTGTCATCAATGTCTGCCGACTCATCGTGAAGGGCCATAGAGGCAGTCCTATAACCGAGTTTTCTCAGGTAATCCATACCACCCTCCGGCCATCCGCCCGTCTCTTCCGGTTCCAGAAATGTCCAGGGAATCTGAAAGACCGTTCCCATACTGACGCGAACCGACCGGCGGTACAGCGGGTCGCTGCACCCCGGAGTAAGCAGCACAGCATCCATATGGAGCGCCGCAGCCGAACGGATAATAGCTCCCACATTGGTAGGATTCATTACATTTTCCATCACTGCTATGCGCCTGGCTCTCTCGCAGACAGCTCTGACAGCCGGAAGCGGCTTCCGGCGCATGGCGCAGAGCGCGCCACGGATCAGCTTATATCCGATGAGCCGGGCCAGCACATCAAAAGGCGCCGTGTACACCGGCACTCCCGGGCATCGGGCAATAAGCTCTCTTGCCTCTCCTTCTGTATGCCTGTCCTCCACCAACAACGACACCGGCTCATATCCGGCGTCCAGTGCGCGCATCACGGCTTTGGGGCTTTCCGCAATGAAGAGACCGTTTTCCGTTCCATCCATATGGCGGAGCTGCGCTTCTGTCCTTCTGGCATATACATCCAGCTCACTGGCCATAAAATCCGTAATTTCAATAATATTTCCCATATTTCTTCACATCACTCATGCAAGCAGTTTCCGCACCATTTCGCCATTAAACGTCACAGATTCCACATGGTCGACTTCGATCTGATACAGGGCATTCGCCGCAATATGTTCCGCCGCCTGCTCCAGATCCCGGATTCCGCTGGTATTCCTGTGCAGTTCGATGACAGCGTCCAGCCCCTCCGGCGTCAGCCTGCATTCATTTTCCTGCATGCCGATGCGCTTCAAAACCTTCGGCAACGCATATCTGGAAAAGATCACCTTCTTCTCCTCCGGCGTATAATCCGGAATCTCAATCACAGCAAACCGCGACATCAGAGGAGCGCTGATCTTATCCTTCTCATTGGCAGTCGCGATAGGATAAACCCCCACAGTAGGAATCATGCACTCAATATAATTGTCCGTAAAGCCGATATTATCCAGAAGCGTCAGCAGCACATCGGCGGGATTGCCGTTTCCCTTTCCTGCCGCCGCCTTATCCAGCTCATTGATGATAAACACCAGATTGGACTCGCCGGCTATGGAAAAAGCCTCCATGATAATACCCGGCTTGGCATTGGCATAGATTCGGGAGCTTCCGGTCAGTTGCTCCGGATCGTTGATAGAACTCATGTCCAGCGTCGTCCAGGGCAGCTTCAGTATGCGCGCTACAGCATAGGCAATCTGCGACTTCCCGGTACCTGCAGGCCCGATCAGCAGCAGGCCGTAGGCCGGCAGCGTGTGCGTGCGGTTAATCTGGATAATGGTCTCGATAATCCTCTGCTTGACCGATTCCATGCCGTAAAGCTCTTCATCCAGAATGCGCCGGGCCTCATCCGGATCAATGGCCTGGAAATAATTTCCCTTCCACTGAATATTCATCATTATAGACAGCGCATGCTGAGCGTGCCGCCGCTCCTCTGCGGATACCTCGCTGGAACGGGCCACCGCCAGATTTCTTCTGGCCCAGAGCCGGATATTTTCCGGCAGCGTTCTCCCGGCACAGGTCAGGAAATCCGTAATGCTCTGAATGCTGGTGAGCTTCATGCTGTCTCCCGTCTCTTCCTCATCCTCGTCCGGAATCTCCTCAGACGGCGGATCGCCTGACAGCAGACGCTCTATCATAAACTGAAGAAATCCATCCTCCGCCGACAGCTTGGTGCCGCCTCCGAAAGCGATTTCACGAATCTTATAAACGGCATAACCATCCTCTCGGACAGCGCCGGAGAGACGCACGTTAATATGATTCTCCCCAAGCCATTTCAGAAGGCTCACAAAACGGGCGTCAATCAGCAGAATATCTGCGCTGACCATACCGTCTTCACCCTGGAACTCAAAGGCTGTTTTCCGAATCGGATTGGTAAATATTCCGTTGGTGTGATGTTTTAACTGCCCCACGCTGTTATCCAGCACCAGAATCGGCTGTTCCGCAGAAGTCTCTCCACTGTGGGAATAAAAAACTTTATATGTGCACTCCGCAGCGGCATTCGCCTCTTCCGGCGAACGATTAAAATCAAAAACAGGCATATTGTTCTCCCTCTCATCAGATTTTCTTTAGTTTAGCATAAAATGGCGGGGAGCACAATTCTTCTCCGGATTCAGCTGCGTAATCTGCGGCAGGTCAGATCTTCTCTGCGGGCTGTACGGAACTGTCCGGCCCGCATCTTTGATACACCAGGAAGGACAGGATGACCGTCAGGGTGTCCGCCACTGCCTGGGACCAGACAATGCCGTACATTCCGAAAAGCCCGTTCATCAGAAACAGCATGGGAATATTAAAGACCAGCCACCTCATCATCCCCAGAAACAGGGCAATCTTTCCCTTTCCAAACGCCTGGAAAAGATAAAGCGTAAAAAAGCTCAGAAACATCAAAGGTGTCGCCAGTATACGGATACGCAGAAATCCGGACGCCAGCTCTATGGTCTGGGCGTCGCGGATAAAAAACCGGATCAGAACTGCCGCAAAAATCTCATACAGCACGATGCTGATTCCAGCGATAACCAGTCCCAGTTTTCCGGAAAGGCGGATCGTATCCCGCATTCGCTTTCTTTTCCCGGCTGCATAGCTGTAAGCCACAAGAGGCATCATGCCGTGGCAGATGCCGATACCCACATTCAGAGGAAAACGTTCCACTTTCAGCACAATTCCGACAGCAGCCAGCGCCAGGTCATGGTAAGACACCATCAGACGGTTAATCATCACACAGTCCAGATCAAACAGAAAAATGGTAACGGCCGACGGAATGCCCACAGAAAAAACAGCCGCCATACTGTCCCTTTCCGGCAGCCCGCTTTTCATGCTGAAAGTAAGCACCGACTGACGTCTCATCCGAAACAGTATTATCAAAAAATAGGCACAGGCAACACAGTTGGACAGGCAGGTGGCGATTCCCGCTCCCAGCACCTCGCACCCGTCGGGCAGCAGAACAAACATGAAGAATGGATCCAGGACAATATTCAGCACGCCGCCCAGCACAATTCCAGCGCTTGCTTTCCGGGACTGCCCTGTGCTGCGGACCAGATTTGCCATCACATTGGAGAGCACCGTAGGGATCCCACCTGCCACGATGACACAGAACGCATACTGCCTGGCATATTCATATGTGTTTTCTCCTGCACCCAGCATGATGAGCAGCGGTTCCATAAAAAGCGCTATCCCTATGGAGAATACCGCCGCGATCCCAACGCCCAGCCACAGAGAAAATGCGCTTACCCTCCGGGCTTCCTCCTCCTTTTTTCCACCCAGCAGCCTTGAAATCAGCGCGCCTCCGCCCGTTCCCGCCAGCCCTGCCAGGCAGAGTGTAATATTAAATACGGGAAGAATCAGCGCCGTAGCCGCTACCATATAGGGATTCCCGGTCTGCCCCACATAAAAAGTATCGGCCATATTATAAATCAGCACAATCAACTGGCTGATGACGGCCGGAACAATCATCGTCCGGAGCGCAGACGAAACGGGCAGGTTTTCGAAAACCTGCCTCTGATTCGTTTTCCCCGTATATTCTGTCATTTTATCAGCCCCCTGCGGCAGTTCTGCCATAAATATTTCTTATAAATATCATACTGCAAAACTGCCGGCTGTCATATTCCTTTTTCGAATAACACCTCTTTTCTTCCTGCGCTGCATCTTCACAGGACCGACACGTCGCCGCTTCCGGTCCGGATCTGCACCTGCCTGTCTGATGAACCGCCAAAAGTACCTTCCGCGCTGTTGCCTTCTTCGTTATACCAGAGTTCTCCGTCTATATCGCAATCAATATCCCCGGCAGTCGTATCCACCTTCAGCGTAAAGCTCTGTTCATCCATACCCGTCAGCCGCACGTCGCCGCTTCCGGTCTCCGCATTGACTGAACCGCCGATGTCGTCCAGATACACGTCACCGCTTCCGGTCTTTGTCCGCACGCTGCCGCTGCAGCCCTGCACCTCCTGATCACCGGAACCCGTCTCCATCTGCAGATTTCCCTCTATGCCGCTTACATACACATCGCCCGATCCCGTGGTCAGCGTCAGATTTCCTTCCGAACCGTTGATATTCACATTCCCGCTGCCTGCCGTACATTCCAGGCGTTTTGCCCCTGTGTCCAGCAGAGTAATATCACCGCTGTCTGCGGAAATATCCAATTGCTCCATATTCAGTTCCGTCAGCATGATATTTCCGCTTCCCGTTTTCAGACGCAGCGTTCCCCGGTAGTCCTCAGGCACACCGATCTCCACATACTGCTGCCCGCTGCCAAAGCTCAGAAAGCTCACAGCTGTATAGCTTTTTCCCTCCGTCACCGACAGACTGCCCGCCGCATCATCTCTCTGAATATCTGCAAAATTCTCTTCTCCCGGATCACCTGTCATGTACTCTTCTATCGTCAGCGCATTCGTATCACTCACCGTCAGCACCAGATCAGCCGAACGATATATGACGCTCACCTCCTGAAGCCCTTCCGTATCAATGGACTGCTCATTCACCAGCTTCGCGTCCCCGGAGAAAAATTTCCCCAGCTCTACCCGCAGCCCTCCGCCCCGGGCAATCCCCCAGACCATGATCCCGGTAAGCACAGCGATCAGGAGCAGCAGAATACCAATCATAATTCCCTTGCTCTTGGTCATATCGCATCAGCCTCCTCTACGACTTCTGTCCATCCATCATCAGGTTTACGATCATCTGCACACATGGAGCGATCAGCCAGATCAGCCAGGTAATATACCAGGCCCCCGTGCCAAAGCTCAGCAAAAAATACAGGATTGTCGCCACCAGCCAGATCAGGGAATTGATCGTATTTTTCTTTTCCTTCTGCCCGGCGTTTCCGCTTCTCCACTCTTTGAACTCTTCCACAACCGTATCATCCTTTTTCCGATATTCCGGATACATGGAGGAGCAGTATACCAGCATGCCTGTGGCCACAGCTGTGAACAGCAGCATGACAATAAAGCCTGCGAGCCCCGCCATGCCTTCCTCCACGCCCATAGCCGTGGCAACGGCGATAATCAGCATCCATACCGCAAAGCCTACAATATAGAGCGTCACGCCAACCGCATGGATAAATGCACGCTTCTTTCTGCTCTCCTGATTTTCAGAAACGCCAAACACGCTTCCCGCTTCCTGCCCGGCATCCTCAAACTCCCTGAAAAGTTCCCTCACATCGCCCACCGAATCCATGGCGCACTGAAAAGCATCCTCTTCCCGATAGCCCTGTCGGATCAGATCCTCATATCTCTCTTCCATATTGCCGATCAGCTCTTCCTTCAACTCCAGCACCTTTCTGCTTTTCGGAATGTCCTTCAGCAGATCGTCCATGAAAGCCCTGATTCTTTCTTTCATCACGCTTTCCTCCTCACTTCGATAATCACTTCGATAATCATTTCAATAATCACTTCAATAATTTGTCAATCAGCTCTCTGGCTTCTGTCCAGTCGCGCTTATAATCCGCATACGCTTTTCTTCCGGCTTCCGTAATGGAATAATAACGCCTGCGCGCCCCCGTAGTCTGATCTCCCCAGTAGGTGGTAATCAGGCCGGCTTTCTCCAGTCTGCGAAAGGCTGTATACAGCGTTGCTTCCTTCAGCTCATACCGGTTATCGGTTTTCTCCAGAATGTCTTTATTAATCTGATATCCATAGCTGTCACTGTCCATCAGGTGAGAGAGAATAATCGCCTCCGTATGCCCTCTTAATATGTCGGCTGTAATGGACATTGAAATACCTCCTTTCTTTTGTTACATCATATACTATTATACCTCATCTGTCAAGGTATTTCATATGATTAATTATCTCTTAAGAATTAATATCCATAATTTTCATCGCATCTCTGATTACAAAAAGGTGTAAAATCTCTTTCAAGACCTTACACCCTTCTCTGACTTCCTATTCTGTTCTACCTGGCGAATTCATCTGATGCCGGCCTGTTGTACTCATCCACAAGCCTTACGAAGAAAATATTTTCACTTTCATAAACTTCCACATTTACATCACTGCTGAACCAGATATCGCTCTCCAGATACACTTTTCCATCTCTGTAATAGAGCTTTTCATCAAAAAATCCCGTCAGGCACCCGTTATTAAAGGCCACCAGCGCACTGATCATAAACGCGCCGCAGGTAATCCCCACAGCAGCCAGAATACCACGCAGCACCGCTCCTGTACCGGAATAGCGTTTTACAATTTCCCGTATAATCACACACAGGGGTGCGATCCACACAGCGATCAGTACCAGAACGCTGACCGCCTCCGTGACAGCCGGATGAAAATAAACGGTTTCTCCCAGAAAAAATCCAATCACAATGTACGCCGCGATCAGCGCCAGAAGAATCCCCCAGACAATAATCGCCGCTGTTTTTATTCCTTTTTTATGTCCAGAAAACCACAGCCTGAAATTTCTCACTGAAATCCCCCCTTTGTCCGCCACTCCGCATTCTGCCAGGCAGAACTGTTTTATCCTGCGAATCCGCCGTACTCCATATACTGCCTGTCCCTCTCCGGAGAAACAGGATGAAGCACCCGGCAGGGATTTCCGGCGGCCACCACATTGGCAGGTATATCGCGGGTCACCACGCTTCCCGCTCCGATGATGCTTCCGTCCCCGATCGTTACACCGGAGAGAATCGACGTATGGCCTCCGATCCAGACATGGCTGCCGATCCGCACCGGCCGGGCATACTCAAGACCCGCGTCCCTCCGTTCGGTATCGTAAGCATGACCCGCGGCGTAAATGCCGCAGTTCGGCCCGATCAGCACATGATCTCCGAAAATCACTTCATTTCCGGCCAGCAGTACAAAATTATAATTGGCAAAAAAATCTTCTCCCAGCGTGACTCTTCCCCAGAAATCGCAGTAAAAGGGAGCTTCAATCCGAAAGCGTTCTCCCACTTTCTTCATCTCCCGCCGGATAATCGCTTCCCTCTCCTCTGTCTGGGACGGCCGCAGCTGATTGTATTCATAGCTCAGCTCCTGGCTGCGCACCCGTTCCTTCTGAATGGATTCCTCCCGGGCAAAATACAGCTGGCCGGCCAGCGCCTTTTCTTCTTCTGTCATTCGTTCATCCTCTTCCTTTGCTTATTTTTAAACAGGGCGTTTGCCCTGTTCACTTTTTCGAAAATTCTAAAAAAGCATGTACAGCATAGCATAAGAAGAGCCGGCTTTCAACACCTGAAAAGCAAAACTGCGGCAGTATCTGTTGAGACTGCTACGATTTCCAGGCGCGTTGTTTGTCCCGGTAAAGATACCAGCTGAAAGCAATCGGTTATATTAAAGCAGACTGCTCTCATAATCCTGTAATTCATGAAATACGTTATCAACATACACTGTATTATCAACAATACGATAGAGCAGAAAATATCTGTGCGACAGGAAATTGATCCGGCGATAACCCCATTTCTTTAACCGCGGATTATCACATAGTTTTAAACTGCCCGCTGAAATTTTCAGGTTGTTAATTGTAGCTTCAAAATCATTCAAAACACTCGTTGCGGCTTGTTCGCTTTTCTTTTCCAGCAAGAGATATCTGATAAATTGATTTAAATCTTTCTCTGCATCAGCAGTTACTACCACTTCATAAACCATACGTTCTCCTTATATCCGAAATCACAGAATCCGCCGACCGATATTTCCCCTCAGAAGCCGACTCTCTTGCCCTTTCCAATTTCTCCAAAAGTTCCTCTTCCGTCATTCCGGAAAAGTGAGTGGTTTTCACCCGTTTTATTTCAAAGGGAAAGCCATTCTGGGCAACTGCCTGTATCAAAAACATTCGCACTGCAGAAGTTGTATCTGTGCCGAGATCTTTAAATAACTGATCTGCTTTATCTTTTAATTCATCATCTACACGAACCTGTATTGTGCTTGCCATAACATTACACCTCCATTTATTTATATTGTATATTGTAATGTAATTTTATTGTATATGCAATGATTTTATACCGACTCTGCACAATTCAAAAGGAAGCGCCTCTTCTTCCCGGATATTCCTAAACGCCATCCTGCAGGATACGAATTCGTCCCCCCTGTATATTCTTCCGCATTCGTATTCATACATTTCTTTATTCCAGCGCCGCAAAGAACAGCTCGTAAAAATCATCCTCGCCCTGAAGCTTTGGAGAATTTTCACCGCCGCCGTTTGTGCTCCGCCGCATGGAAGCGTAGAAATCCTCTCCGGCGCTGATCAGATCCATCTCATAGATTTCGTATCCATATTCCCGGCATTTGCTGCAAAATGCATCTACCGGATTGGATTCCGAGCGGGTAGCCAGCAGCGCGGCTTTTATTTCCGGGTCATGTTTTGCTTTCTGCTGTAACTCATCTAACGCAGTGTAAATATCCATTTTTTCTCCTTTACCATGTTAAAGTATATGTGCTAATTATATATGGAAAAAATGGTTTGGGCAATATGGTGATACCTGTCGTTTCTTCTCTTCAGATAATCAGCCCCAGATATTGTGCTGTTTTCACAAAAAATCATTGTATTTGCCAGAAATATCAGCTATAATTTATATATCCACACAAAATATCAGAAGGAGGTTTGCTTATGACGGACACATTCCAGGAAAAACAGGCGCGGGTAAATGCAGCGGTTGCATTACAGGAGGGAGACCGGGTTCCCTTCGCGCCGAAATTTGGCTATGGCGCATATGTTCAGGCCAGCGGAATCAGTATGTATGAGGGACTGATGGATCTTCGGAATATGAAGGATGGCGTCACCCACTTACTCAGTAACTACGATATTGATCTGTATTGGAATCCGGCCGCTTACCCCATCAAAGTTCTGGAAGCCCTGGATTCGGTTGCTATCAACTGGCCGGGTTCCAGCGGACGCCTAAGCCGCAGTTCCGGTTATCAGATCAATGACATTACTTATCTGCAGATGGACGAATATGATGAATTTCTCCGCGATCCGTCCAAATTTTTCCTGACGAAGGTTTATCCCCGCAGGCATAAAAGACTTGCTGGCCTGGCTAAAGTCAGCTTTCAGGACGTGGTGGAATTCGGTCATTACGCTTCCTTTGGTATTTTTACCGATCCGGAAGTAAAAGAAGCATTGCTGGCTCTGATGGAAGCCGGAAGAAAAGCAAATGAATGGGTCGCCGCCCAGGGAGAGCTGATCAATCTGGCGGTAGAGCTGCAGACTCCTCCCGGCTGCACCCTTGGACAGAACGCTCCTTACGATATGCTTGCCGACAACCTGCGCGGCTACATTAACGTGCCGATGGATATCTTTGAAGTGCCGGATAAGGTACTGGCAGCCATTGATTTCTTTACGGAGATCGCAGTAAAGAATGTACACGGGCTCAAAGCCAACGGCGTAAAATATGTATTTATGCCTCTCCATGGCGGCACAGACATCATGATGAGCAATGAGACCTACGAAAAATTCTACTGGCCTTCCCTCTACCGTGTCATTGAAGAAATCATTGCCTGCGACATGATCCCTTATGTATTCTGTGAAGGACCTTATAATACCCGTCTGGAAATCATGAAGCAGGTTCCGAAGGGCAAATGTATTTTCATGTTTGAAGAAGTGGATATTGCAAAAGCCAAGAAGATACTGGGAGATACCGCCTGTATCTGCGGCAATCTGCCCACTGCCGATCTGATCTATGGCAGGAAAGAGGATATCATTGAGAAAACCAGGAGAATGCTGGATGCCTGCGCTCCGGGCGGTGGCTTTATCATGGATACTTCCATCGTGATCGATGAGTATAAAGAGGAGAATTTTGACGCCTGGTATGAAACCACTTTAAAGTACGGCAGCTATAAATAAAGGGTATTTCAAAACCACTTTTGAGACACCCGTCCATGACATTCTGAGAACAGTGCCGCTCGATCACCCGGAACCGGTGATTGAACGGCACTTTCCCTTGTGTCACAGTAAAATAAAGAGGCAGTGAAAAAGCATAGCCCCCTGACTTTTATAAACAGATTGCAACGACCGCTTCTATTTTTTCCTGTGGGTAATCTGTTGGCCGTCGGCAACTCCTTTCACCTAGGCCATCACCCGTTCCTTCCCCTGTGCATTCAGGGAATTATACCACTCCAGCAATTCCCTCTGTTCCTCCGTCAGCTCCACGCTTTCACCTTCCGAGAAAAACTGCGCCATCGTGATCCCCATCCCGTCACAGATCTTCATCAGAGAAGGTATGGACGGAGAAGAAACTTTATGGAGGATATTATGAATGGTTGAGTTCGGGATTCCGCAGATTTTTCCCAGTCTGTAATCCGACCATCCTCTTTCTTCACATAACTGCTTAAGCCTTGTGACAACAAAACCCTCGTTCATATAATCACCATTCCACAATCTGATGCATACATTTTACGGACTATTTCGATTTTCGCATAGATTGTATATTACGACATATTTATTACTAAATATGGGAATATCCGGCGCAAAATACCGCCTTTATTGCCTGAGATGAAAACTCCTGGAGAATGAATGATCTCGACTTTCTTTACAGATGCGCAAAACCTCTTATAAAATGATATAATAAAACAGTTCAAGCGCTTAAACGAATGGAGAAACTAAAAATGGAAAATACGACAGCAGATGTCCGGAGGCTGGAAAAAGAGTTTAAAGCCTGCCAGAAAATACTGACCGCCCTCGGAGACGGAACCAGGCAGCATCTTCTCTGTATCATGCTGCAGAGCAAATGCAGCGGCAGCCGCGTGATTGATATCGCGGCGCTGACGAACCTTTCGCGCCCGGCAGTGTCGCACCATATGCAGATTCTGAAAGATGCGGGAATCGTAAAAAGCAGAAAAGAAGGCACCTGCATTTATTATTACCTGGATCCGGAGGCCGGCCAGTTGAACAATCTTATCACTCTGTTCTGCGACATCAGAGAGTTTATGAAATACGTGCCTGACAGGAGCGGCAACGATACTTAAAACACATATTTTCATACCGGGGCATTCCGGATAAATGTTTCGATTTTAAAGAATAGCAGGAGGGATATCCATGGATTTATTACAGGCCATGAAGGAACGGCACTCTGTCCGCTCCTACGCCAACCGGCCTATAGAAGGGGAAACAAAAGAAAATCTTCAGAATTACATTGAGGAATGCAGCAAAGAAAGCGGGCTGCATCTGCAGCTGGTGCTGGACGAGCCAAATGCATTCGACAGTTTCATGGCTCATTACGGAAAATTTTCCGGCGTCAGAAACTACATACTTCTTGCTGGAAAGAAAAACGCTGATTTAGAGGAAAGATGCGGCTATTACGGAGAAAAAATTGTTCTCTTTGCCCAGATGCTGGGCCTGAATACCTGCTGGGTTGCCATGACCTACAAAAAAGGGGCGGCAAAGCTTCAACTGAACCGCGGCGAAAAGCTGTGTCTGGTAATTGCAGTCGGTTACGGGCTTTCCAACGGAGTGCCCCACAAATCCAAACCCGGAGAAAGCGTCATGCATGTACAGGGAACTCCGCCGGACTGGTTTCTGAAAGGAATTGACGCCGCTTTGCTGGCGCCTACCGCCATGAATCAGCAGAAATTTGTATTTTCTCTGGACAGGGATACCGTTTCCGCGAAGGCAGGTCTTGGTTTTTACTCAAAAATTGATCTGGGTATTGCGAAATACCACTTTGAACTCGGGGCCGGGACCGGTCACTTCCGATGGAAATAAAACATTTTGCCTTTCTTCTATCCCCACAGGGCATACCTTTATTGAATCTTCACAGCAGCCAAAACCTGGTCTGCGGATAACTTGGTCGGTAACTTGGTCGCTTATCTTGATCGGTCAGCGACCAAGTTATCTCCGCCTGTATTTTTGATTACGACTGTTCGGCTTATCCGGTATTGTCATATTGATAAATCCTTGCTCCAATGCCGGATTCAGATAGTTTTTACGGAAAGTCGGCCTATGAGAAAGCCCCAATCGCCTCATGATTTCAGCAGCAGACAATTCTTCGTCACCAAGTACATGGAGCAGTTTCTGTATGTATGAATTTGCCGCTGCTTTTGTAGACTCCTCCGCATTTCCAACCACGGTCGTTTCCCTAAGCGTATCAAGAATAATTTCCAGCATCAGTTCTACAAACGCACTGCTGTCCGATTCCCGGTTTGAGGCTCCGAGAGCATTGTAGTATTCCTGTTGCCTGGATCGGATCAGTTCCTCCATCGGCAGCCAATAGAAAATCTCATTCCATTTGCCGAGAAGCAAACTGTGCCACATACGGCCCATGCGGCCGTTGCCGTCCGCGAACGGATGAATGAATTCGAACTCATAATGAAAGATCGAACTCCGGATCAACGGATGCATCTCTGAAGTCTTATACCATTCGAAAAGATCCTGGATTTCTCCCGGCACAAGTCTTGCCGGAGGAGCCATATGCACAACCGCATCGCCGGCGAACACACCTACTCCACCGGATCGGAACCTTCCATTTTCGGGTATCAATCCTTCCATCATCATCCTGTGCGCTTTCAGCAGATCCTTCACTGCATACGGATCAAGCGAAAGCATCATATTATACGTATCATAGGCATTTCTCACTTCTCTGATCTCATTCGGATTGCCGAGAACACGTTTACCATCTACAATGGCTGTGACCTGCTCCAGGGAAAGTGAATTTTGCTCGATGGCAAGTGAAGAATGGATAGTACGTATTCTGTTTTTCTTTCTCAGGTGCGGATTCAGATTGCCGTGCGAAAGTACCTTGATCCGGCCAATTTGTTCACTGATGGCAGCGACCAGATTGGTTATTCTGTCAGTCGTATGAAATGGCGGTTTGTATTCGCTCATGCGCTATTGCACCTCTTTTCCCTATTGTGTAATTACACTGCGTCTATCGTTAAAAGGCTCAGAGTATTACAGAACGCCCATATGTGCATTCTCCCGTAAATCGCATAATTTCCAGGCCATTCTGGATTTCGTGGCCCGGGGCGGGAACAGAACCTCCCGCCCTATAATTATATCCTGTATTTTCTGCTTGCGTCAATGAAATCTGCAATCACAGTTTTCTGTCAAAGAAAACCGTAATGATCCTCCCATCAAGGCGACAGAAAAAGCGGAGCCTGCGCTTATCTCTTCACATCTCCGCTGTTTCCTTATTTTTCCATGCCGCAGGGCCAGGCTTCTTCTGCCGCGCAGCGTTCTTTCCTTACCGTTTCATAAAGCCGGTATCCTCCTGCCAGATGTGAGCAGGTAAATCCATTCTGGCTCAGTATCCTGCAAGCCAGATAGCTTCGCAGTCCGCTCTGGCAGACAAGCCGCACAGGTTTTTGAGGATCCAGTTCGCTCAGGCGTTCTCTTAGCTGATCCACCGGGATATTCTGAAATCCTTCCAGATGCCCGAACCGGTACTCTCCTTCCGTCCGCACATCAACCAGGTTCAGAGAGCCGTCCCTGGGAAGCGCATCCGCCTCCTCCCGGAAAAACTGGCTGACCTTTCCATTGACTATATTTTCGATCATAAACCCGGCCATATTGACGGGATCTTTTGCGGAAGAATAAGGCGGCGCGTAGGCAAGATCCAGTTCCGCCAGCTGCGGAGCTGTTATCCCTGCGGCCATGGCGGCGGCGAGTACGTCAATGCGTTTATCCACCCCGTCCGCCCCGATGATCTGCGCGCCCAGAAGGCGTTTGCTTCCCTTTTCCCAGAGTATTTTCATGGTCATGACTTTGCTGCCCGGATAATAAGACGCATGGCTGGAAGGCGAAAGATATACCCTGTCATAATCGATGCCGGCCTGCAAAGCTGTTTTTTCATTAATACCAGTACAGGCAGCCGTCAGTTCAAATACTTTAATCACAGAAGAGCCCATGGAACCGGGATACCGGCTGTCACCGCCGCAGATATTGTCCGCAGCGATCCTTCCCTGTCTGTTCGCAGGCCCGGCAAGGGCGATCAGTGATTTTGCCCCTGTTATCCGGTGTTGCACTTCTACCGCGTCACCAACCGCGTAAATATCAGGGACAGAAGTTTCCATCCGGTCATTCACCGCGATACTGCCTTTGATTCCGGTTTTTATACCCGCTTCCACAGCCAGATGGCTGTCCGGCGTCACACCGATTGCAAGGATAACCAGGTCTGTTGTGACGGGAGCGGCGTCTTTCAGCAGAACTTCCACGTTATCGCCCTCCTGTCTGAAGCCCTCCACAGAATGCCCCAGCATCAGGCGTATACCCTTGCTGCGAAGCTTCGCGTGAATAAAAGCGGCCATTTCCGGATCAAACGGGTTTAACAGATACTTTGGCCGCTGAATAATCGTCACATCCACTCCCAGTTCGTTCAGGTTTTCCGCAAGCTCCAGGCCGATATACCCACCCCCGGCCAGGACGGCAGAACGGGGTTTGTGCTTCTCCACAAACTCACGGATGCGCAAGGTGTCCTCTACGGTCCGAAGCGTAAACAGGTTTTCAACATCCCCGCCGGGAAGAGGTGGCTGCGTCGGTTTTGCGCCCGGCGCAAGCAGCAGTTTGTCATAAGCTTCTTCAAAGACCTCCCCTGTTTCCAGGTTCTTTACGGTAACCGTTTTCTTTTCCGGATGGAGGGCTGTTACTTCGTGCCTGGTTTTCATTGAAATCCGGAACCTGCTCCAGAAACTCTGCGGAGTCTGAAGCGTCAGTTCTTCCGCATCTTTGATCACGCCCCCGATATAATAAGGGAGCCCACAGTTAGCATAAGATACATAGCCGGATCTCTCGAACACTGTAATTTCCGCATGCTCATCCAGTCTCCGGATTCTGGCTGCGGCTGTCGCGCCCCCGGCCACGCCGCCGATAATTACAACTTTCATCACTTACGTACCACCTTCCCCTGATAAGAACTGATACCGCCTATATTTGTCACGTTCGTATATCCCTGTTTCTGAAGCAGTGAAACAGCCTGTTTACTGCGTCCCCCGCTTTGGCAATAGACAAACAGCGGCGTATCTTTACGTGGAATGACTGATGGGGCTTTCTGTATTTCCTGCAAAGGAATATTCCGGCTTCCCGGTATATGACCCCCGGCGTACTCGCTTCTGGTACGGACATCCAGCAACACGGCCCCCGGCGTAGCCGAGAATCGTTTCAATCCCTCATTCATATCAGGCGCTTTCAAAAAATCAAAGAATCCCATAGTATTTTCTCCTTTTCTCATGTATTTATCAGAGCATAGCTTCCATATCTTCTCTGCGGCGAACTTCAACCGTTTTTCCGGTGATATCGCCGTTTTTCACAGCAAGAATGGCCGGTTTGGTGCGTTTACTATAACACAAAAAATGAAACAGAACTGTGACATTATCACATTTTTATGCAATCCTCTGCTTTCATCTGCATACGATTATGATAGCATCCTCTTCTCTCCCTTTTCAGATGGCGTATGAAAATTTTCTCTGAAGCAACAAAAGGCAGAGACTGAACAAATTGTCCCGCACGGACATTCGCTTTCTCTGCCTTTTGCTACTCTTTTAAGTATTAAGCGGGGCTTTTACAGGCCCAGCTTCTCTTTCAGTTCTTTGGAAACGTCATAGC